>DATLAN010000233.1:0-34635 GCA_035527455.1 Thermoguttaceae bacterium | reverse complement strand
GACCAGCCCTTCGCGTCCCAACTCGTGCCGCGTGATCTTCTCCTCGGTGAGCAATCGCCGCTCGACCACGGCCTGGGTGGCGATGCCCGCGTGATCGGTGCCGGGCATCCAGAGCGTCTCGAAGCCCTGCATCCGTTTCTGCCGGATCAGCACGTCCTGGAGCGTGTTGTTCAAGGCGTGTCCCAGGTGCAAGGCCCCGGTCACGTTCGGCGGCGGGATGACGATCGTGTAGGGTTTCCGCCGGGGATCGGGCTCGCTGTGGAAATAGCCCCGTTCTTCCCAGAATCGGTACCAGCGATCCTGAGCCGCGGAGTGATCGTATTGCTTCGGCAGGTCGGTCATGGTAGTGGGCAGTGGTGAGTGGGTAGTGGGTAGTGGGTAGTGGGTAGTGGTGAGTGGATAGTGGTGAGTGTTTATGAGAGGTTTCGTTTAGCGGGCGGGCTTGCCCGCCGTCTTGTCTGGAGAGTAAAGGTTTTCACACGCCGGGCCACTACCCACTACCCACTACCCACTATCCACTACCCACTCTCTTGATCCTTGTGCAGCTTGTACTCGTAGCTGTCGGTCAGGGCGATCCAACTGGCTTCGATGATGTTTTCGCTCACCCCGACGGTTCCCCAGACGTCGTTTTCGTCCTGGCTTTCGATCACCACGCGGACGCCGGCGGCGGTGGCGGCCTCGGAGTTGATCACGCGGACCTTATAGTCGACCAGGTGCAGGTTGTTCAGCGCCGGGAAACGGCCGTTGAGCGCCTTGCGCATGGCGGCGTCCAGGGCGTCGACCGGGCCGTGGCCTTCGGCGGCCTCGAAACGGATCTCGCTGCCGATGCGGATCTTGACGGTCGCCTCGGCGTTGACCTCGCCGCCGGCCTTGTTGTCGATGTTGACGTGGTAGTGGAGCTGCTCGAAGTGCGGCCGGAACGTGCCGAGGCACCTCTTGACCAGCAGATCGAACGACCCGTCGGCCGCCTCGAACTGATAGCCGTCGCTCTCCTTCGAGACCACCTCGGCCAGGATCCGGTCCATCAACTCGCCGTCGCGCGGGATGTCGAGCCGGGAAGTCAGGGCCACGATATTGGAACGGCCCGACAGTTCGCTCAACAGCACGCGGCGTTCGTTGCCCACCCGCTGCGGATCGATGTGCTCGTAGCTGGCCACGTTTCGGGCGACCCCGCTGACGTGCATGCCGCCTTTGTGGGCGAAAGCGCTCTTCCCGACGAAGGGCTGATGGGTGCGGAAATTCATGTTGACCATCTCGTAGACGAACCGCGAGAGGTCGGTGAGGTGTTCGAGCCCCTGGCCGCCGAGGACGTCGAATCCCCGCTTCTTGACGCCCAGGTTGGCGATCACGGAGATCAGGTCGGCGTTGCCGCACCGCTCGCCGAACCCGTTGATCGTCCCCTGCACGTGGACCGCCCCCGCCTCGACGGCCGCCAGCGTATTGGCCACCGCAAGGTCGCAGTCGTTGTGGCAATGGATTCCCACGGGCACGGAGAGGGCGGCCTTGGCGGATTTCGTGACGTCGGCAATTTCCTCGGGCATGCCGCCGCCGTTGGTGTCGCAGAGCACGATCAGCCGGGCGCCGGCCTCGGCCGCCGTGCGGATGGCCAGTTGGGCGTAATCCGGATCCTGCTTGAAGCCGTCGAAGAAGTGCTCCGCATCGAAGATCACCTCCCGGCCGGCCTCGACCAGAAAACGGACGCTGTCCTCGATCATGAACAGGTTTTCTGCCAAGGAAGTTCGCAGCACCTCGGCCACCTGGAACGCCGACGCCTTGCCGACCAGCGTGATGACCTTGGCACCGCACTGGACGAGGGCTTTGAGCGTCCGATCTTCTTCCGCAGCCACGTCCTTCCGCCGCGTCATGCCGAACGCACAAACTTTCGCGTGCTTCAACTCCAACTCGGCGGCGCGCCGGAAGAACTCGGCGTCCTTCTCGTTCGACGCCGGATATCCCCCTTCGACGAAATCGAACCCCAGGCCGTCGAGCCGCCGGGTCAACGCCAACTTGTCCTGCACCGAGAAATCGATCCCCTCGGCCTGGGCGCCGTCGCGAAGGGTCGTGTCGTAGATTTCGATGCGACGCATGGGTTAGGGGTTAGGGGTTAGGGGTTAGGGGTTAGGGGTTAGGGGTTCGGGGTTCGGGGTCACGTCTGGGATCGGGTAAGGAATGCTGTTTAGCGGGCGGGCTTGCCCGCCGTTTGGCTGTGGCCAAAAGTCGCGTTATGGATTGGAGTTCATGAACCAGTCTGCGAAACCTTCCGAGGCATCGATACCGCCCACAAAAAAACCCTCGAGCCGCTTCGGCCCAAGGGCTTGGTTCCTTCGGTCTGGCACCGGTTCGAAGCCCTTAAGGCCGCACCTCCCCAATAATAATCACGCCGACAACCACGCCGACGCTCGGAACGTCGAAAACGCTTCGTATCGGATTGGCGGCCAGCTTCGACATCGTCGGACTCAGAGCTTCGTTACGGTTCCTCACAACAAGCAAATCTACAACCGGCCGGCGAGTGTGTCAACCGGCCCGGCATGCCGTCCTTCAGGGGGGGCGCCGCCGACCGCTACGCGCTCTCGGCCGCCCATTGCTCCTCCTCCTCGTCGGCCTCATCGTCCTGCGAGCCCTCCTCGTCGTCCTCTTCTGTGTCATCGTATTCATTGTATTCTTCCTCATCATCCCGACCGTCGTAGTCTGTGTATTCGTCGTCTTCGCAGAATTCTTTATATTCATCACAGGCTTCCTCGTCGTTGCCGTCCTCCTCCTCATGGGCATCATCCTCGTCACGAACATCGTCCTCGTCTTCAGCTTCGTCGTCGGCCTCCGTGTCTTTGTCTTCGAACTCCGCGTCGATCACTTGGGATTCCCGTTGGGCGACGGTCTCGTATGGTTTGGCTGCCGGTGTGCTCAGCAGGATTCGGTTGTTCGAGCGGGGCCGACTCGGGGTAGGCGCTGGCTCCTGTGGCGGCTCGTCGCCCATCGCCTCCCAATCCGGGAGGCTCATGAGCACCTCGCGGGCCTGGGAACCGTTGTATGGACCGACGATGCCGTCTTCGGCCATGTAGTCGATCAGCCGGGCCGCCCTGCCGTAGCCGATGCCCAAGGTCCGCTGCAACAGGGAAACGCTGCCGCGTCCCTCGCGGATGACGATATCGACGGCCGCATCGTAGAGTTCGTCCCGGTTGCCCAGTTGCGGCCCCGACGAAGCGGGCTTGTCGTCGGCTTTCAACTGGACCAGTTCGGTCACGTAGTGCGGCTCGAACGTGGCCACCGACGCGATGACCCGCGAGATTTCGTCGTCGCAGACGTAGGTCCCCTGGCCGCGGATCAGCGTGCTGGTACCCGGCCAGAGGAAGAGCATGTCGCCGTCGCCAAGCAGTTTGTCGGCCCCCATTTCGTCCAGCACGACGCGGCTGTCGGTGCGGCTGGCCACTTGGAAGCAGATCCTGGCGGGCAGGTTCGACTTGATCAAGCCGGTGATGATGTCGACGGTCGGCTTCTGCGTGGCCATCACCAGGTGGATACCCACCGCCCGGCTCTTCTGGGCCAGACGGATGATATGCCCTTCGACCTCTTTGGCCGCGGTCATCATCAGGTCGGCCATTTCGTCGGCCACGATGACCACATAGGGGATCTGCGTGGGGATCCGTTTGCGGTCTTCTTCGTCCTCCGGCTGGATCCGCTCCATCAGTTCCTCTTCGCCCAACTGGTTGTAAACGCTGATGTGCCGCACGCCGGCGCGGGCCAGCAGTTGATACCGCTGTTCCATCTTTTCGACTGCCCAGGCCAGGATGGCTTCGGCCTTGCGCATGTCGGTCACGACCGGGTGCATCAGGTGAGGCAGCCGCTTGTAGGGACTCAGTTCGACCATCTTCGGGTCGATCAACAGCAGCCGGACTTCGTCGGGGCGCCGGGTCATCAGCATCGAGATGATGATCGAGTTCAGGCAGACGCTCTTGCCCGTGCCCGTCCGCCCGGCGATCAGCAGGTGCGGCAGGCTGGCCAGATCGACCACCATCGAATTGCCGGCGACGTCCTTGCCCAGGTAGATCGGAATCCGCATCTTCGAGGCCTTGCCGTCGGATTGCTCCATGACCTCGCGAAGCCGGACGAGATGCCGCTCGCTGTTGGGAACCTCGATGCCCACGGTATTCTTGCCCGGGATCGGGGCCACGATGCGCACGCTGGGTACGCGCAGGGCGATGGCCAGGTCGTCGGCCAGCCCGGTGATCTTGCTCAGCCGCAGGCCGGCTTCCAGTTCGACCTCGAACTGGGCGACGACCGGTCCGGTCTGGATCTCGACGACGCGGATGTTGAAACCGAACTCAATGAAGGTCTTCTCGATGATCTTGGCTTTGCGGCGAACCTCCTTCTCCTGTTCCTCGAAGCGCAACGTCTCGCCTTCCAACAACAGGTCCATGCCGGGCAACTCGTAGTCGGCCGTGTCGTGCCCGTCGCCGGCCGCGTCGAGCTTCTCGAGCACCTGCTGCCGCTGGCCGGTTTTCGGCTTCTTGATGCGCAGCCAGGAGGCGAACGGCTTTCGGGCAGCCCGCGACGCGGAGCGCTCTTCCTGGTATTCCTCCTGAGCTTCCTCTTTTTCGTCCGGTTCTTTCTCCGCTTTCTCTTCGTTGGCCGATTGGCTCACGATGCGGATGGCACGTTCTTTCTCGCCCTCTTCGGCTTCCGCTTTTCGCGGCTCGACTTCCGCCGGCTTTCGACTCGCCTTTTGGGCATAGGCCATGCCGGCGTGGACGACCCCGCGGCCGAAACTCTTCGTCGGTTTGCCCACGATCCAGGCGAGAAGGCGGACGAGCACGTAATCGGTAGACAACAGCAGGCCGCCGAGGATCAGGCTGACCGCCAGGATGTAGGCCCCTACGCTGGCGAAGTTCAGTTCCAACATGCCGCGTCCGGCGGCGCCGAGATATCCACCCGAGCCGATCACCGGGCCCGGACCCAAGCTGGGCACGGCCATTGCGGCCAACGTCGTCACGCCCACCAGCGACAGCAGCCATCCGGCCGTTCGCACCGCGGGTTGGTCGATCGGGCGTCGGGCCAACAACAGGGCGGACAGCGCAGCCAGCGAGAAAAGCGCGTAGTAGGCGCCCAGCCCGAAGGCCTGGAACGTTAGTTGGCCGGCCAGCGCCCCGGTGCGGCCGCAGACGTTGGCCGTTTCGGCGCGCTCGGGATAGACGAGCGTGCCGGGCGGATCGGCCGGCTCGTAGCTCAGCAGGGCCGCGGCCAAGAAGATCGTCAGCGCCAGCAAGCCCAGCGCCAGCAGATCGAGTTTCAGATTACGTTCTTCGAGCATAGACGCGTCTGCTTCGACAGAGCGAAGTCCGGTGGCGGAATTCCTCCGAATCTCGGCTCACAACTTCACAAAGCGATCCGACCTGGGCGCGTCCGTGCCCTGACGAAATCCTGTCTGTTCGACATAAGTATCGGCCGGGCCGGGACTTGGCGATTAGTTCCCTTCGATCCGGCCGGACCGTTTACCAGGCGGGTGCGATACGCGAGACCCACCCCGTGGCTACAATCCGCACGACGAGGTCCGACGGTGCGCCCCTTGACGAAGATCGCGGGCCGGAGGTAACGATCGTAGTGGATGAAGGGCCTGGCGCGACGACTCGAACTGCAAGCGGTGAGTGGAAAATGGGGACTGGCTCCGAGCCGCAAAGGGTGTGAAAGTCGCGGAAAAGCGCTGCCGGCTCGGTGCCTGTCCCCTTTTTCCACGGGGTCCCGGCAGTCACCGCCCGAAAATGGGGACAGCTATTCATCCGGCGGCAGATTCCGCACCGGTCCGAGCAAATCGGCTCCCCGAGGCTGAAGAATCGCCACCAGCCGGCCGCGTGCGTCGACGGCGGCCAGCTCCTGGCTTGGCGACGGACTCCCTTTCCCGGAAATGGTCTGGCCGTTGCGGATTCGGGCGATTTCGCCGCCGGCCAGTTCGACGCGCGGCAGGGCGTCTACTGCCCAGAGCGGCGGCAGCAGAAGATCGGTCCAATTCTCCTTCGTCAAGCGGCTCGGATCGGCGGCCTCTTCGAGTCGGAATCGCCCGATCGCCGTCCGCACCAGCTTCGACATCACGGCCGCCGTGCCGAGCGACTCGGCCAGATCGCGGCCCAGCGAGCGAATGTAGGTCCCGCTGCCGCACTCGACCCGGAGCGTCAGTGCCGGATAGTCGTACCGGGCGACTTCGATCCGATGGATCGTCACCGGCCGGGGCTCCAATTCGACCGCTTGTCCCCGCCGGGCCAGGTCGTACGCCCGACGGCCGCCGACCTTCAGAGCGGAGAATGCCGGCGGGCGCTGTTCGATCCGGCCGACGAAGGCTCGCGCGGCCGCCTCGATCTGCTGCCGGGACGGCACCGGCGGGTTGTCCAGCTCGGTCACCTCGCCGTCGACGTCCTCGGTGGGACTTTCTCGCCCCAGGAGAAACGTGCCCGTATAGCTCTTGGGCATCCGCTGGACGTATTCGATCAGCCGCGTGGCCGCGCCGGTGCATACCACCAGCACGCCGGTCGCCAGCGGATCGAGCGTCCCGGCATGACCCACCTTCGCCGGCCGTGCCAGCCGCTGAACGTCATCGACCACCCGACGCGACGTCACCCCCGCCGGCTTGTTGAGATTCAATATTCCGTACGGTGCCACGAGCAGGACCTTCCGGCGTAGCTGAATTCGCAAGAATTCAGCAATAAACAGCAATAAACAGCGACTTTGTCCGGGGGTTTCTGAATTCCTGCGAATTCAGCTACACGGATTACGCAACTACGCGGTAGACCCCGGTTGGCCGATAGGATATCCTCCCGTGATGAACGAGGTAAAGGCCTCTCTGCGATTTCTGTCTGACGGGGGACGAAGATCGTGCCGAAAGCCCTGAAGCTGGTGTGCGTGGTCTGGGCATCGCCCTGGACTTTGCTGGGGCTGCTGGTGGGAGCGGCGGGGTTGGCCACCGGCGGACGCACGCAGCGGCGTGGGGCCGTGGTCGAGTTCTACGGCGGCCTGGTGGCCTGGCTGCTGGCGCACTTCCCCGGAAGACCGGGCGCGATGACGCTCGGCCATACGGTGCTCGGGCGAACGGCCTCGCTGCTCGATTCGGCGCGGAGCCACGAACTGATCCACGTCCGTCAATACGAACGCTGGGGGCTGCTGTTCGTGCCCGCTTATTTGCTTTGTTCGGGGGTTCAGTGGCTCAGAGGCAAAGACCCCTATCGCGACAACCCCTTCGAGCGCGAGGCCTACGCGAGTGGTTCGTGACGGCGCCGGTATAGTAGCCATCTCGCTCCGCGAGATGCATCGATTGACAAGAAACCCGAAATGGTCTCCAATATTGTCGGTTTTCCGGCGAATACCCGGCAAGGACTGTGCGCGTATCTTACAGCGATCATTTCAGGTGGCTGAGCTTCGGAGTATCCCTCGCGGAGACAATCATGTTCGACTGGCCAGCATTCTTCTCGAGGCCGAGTCTCTTCATTCCCTGCCTGGCGTTGTGCATCCCGATCGTGTCGATCCTTGTCGGCGGGATCTGCGGGATTGTGAAGATGTTGATCGCCCACCGCGAGCGGATGACCATGATTCAGCAGGGGATGCATCCCGACCACCCCTTAGAGGAAGATGATCAGGACGAAGCGGAATCGTGATAGCGATTCGTCCTAAGAGCCCTTGAGCTTGGCCAGTTCCGCCTCGGCGGCGGCCAGCTCTTCCTCGATGGACTTCAATTCCCGCGGATCGTCCATCTGCTTCTTCGCCCCGGCCGACTGCTGACGGAGCTTCTGGATCCGCTGGTTGAGCGCTAGGATCTTCTTTTTCGCCTTCTTATCCATCAGGTTGCTCCAATTAGGACTACGGCTGCTTCCACAACGGCGGACAAGCCCGCCCGCTAAACACGAACCACTGAAACGGGCCGCCGTGTCCGCGGCCGCAAAACGCCTATTCGTTCAGCAACCGATCGACCATCGCCAGCGCCTCTTCTTTGGTCCGGATTTCCTCGTCCAATTGGGCATCCCGAACGCGTTGCAGCAGATCGCGAAACCGCGGGCCGGGGGAAATGCCGTGCTCGATCAGGTCGTCGCCGGTCAGTAGCGGCGGCGGGTCGAGCACCTCGCGAGGTTGCGCCAACAGCGAGCGGCAATACGCCGCCGCCTCCGAGTCGAGCGCCAACGCGTCGTGCAGCGCCAAAAGGTCCTCGATCCCCTCGGCCACCAACAGCGGCTGCAAGGCCGAGAAACGCATCGATCGGGCGTTTTCCAGCGCGGCTTGGTTCTCCACCAGCCATGCGACCCGATCCGTCTCCTTGTTCGACAGCCGCCACCGACGGCACGCTTCCCGCGCGCCGGCCGGGTCGGTCGACTCGTGCAGCAGCGTGCCCAAGGCCAAAGGGAATCCCGGCTGCGAGAGCCTGGCGAGGACGCCCAACGTGTGATCCAGCCGGCGACGCTGGGTCTGGTCGTGGGGTACGACCTCCGGCAGCACGGCGTCGGCCAGGCCGGCGTCGATCATCATCCCGACGCCCTCGGCACGCCGCGGCTCGACCAGCAGGCGGCGCATCTCCATGGCGATCCGCTCGGCGCTGACGACCGTGATCTGGGAAGCCATTTCGCGAATCGCCGCCAGCGTGTCCGGGTGCAGCTCGAAACCGAACGTGGCCGCGAACCGCACCGCCCGGAGCATCCGCAGCTTGTCTTCGCCGATGCGCTGCCGCGGCTGGCCGATTGCCCGGATCAACTTCGCCGCGAGGTCCTCGCGCCCGCCGACGAAATCGAGGACCTCTTGGCCGATCGGATCGTAGAAGAGCCCGTTGATGGTGAAATCGCGTCGCAGGGCGTCTTCTTCGGCGGAGCTGAAGGTGACGTGGTCGGGATGCCGTCCGTCGCTGTAGGCGGCGTCCTCGCGGAAGGTGGCGACTTCGATCATTCCGGCCGGCTTGGGCCCGATGACGGTGATCACGCCGAAAGCGGCCCCGATGGCCAGCGTCCGTTTTCGGCCGAAGAGAAGGCGGATCTGCGGCGGCGTGGCGTTGGTGGCCACGTCGTAGTCCTTGGGCACACGACCCAAGAGTTGATCGCGCACGCACCCCCCGGCCCAATACGCCACGAACCCCGCGTCGCGGAGCCGGCGAACGACCTCGGCAGCAAATCGGCGTTGTTGTTCGGGTACAGTCATAAAAAGCCGCGACCGGTGGTCGCGCCCACAAAGCCGCGACCGGTGGTCGCGCCGGAAAACGGGGCGCGACCACCGGTCGCGGCTTTATGGAAGATCGGGCTCGATGAACGAATAGGGACGCGGCCCTTCGCCGCGACGAACGTTGTGTTGCTCGATGTACTTCTGCGCGGCCTCCCACTGGTCGACGTCGAAGAGAAACGACCGCCACTTGCCCTTGCACCAAACGGGGCCTTGATGCGACATGCGGCGGTGAATCTCCTTGGTCGTCCTGTCCTTGATCCACTTGATCGTATGATCGATGTTACGCTCCGTATACGTCAACAGTAAATGACTGTGCGTGGTTTCCACCGAAGCAGCGGCGATCGACCAGTCGGATTCTCTCACGCAATCCGCCAGCATCTCCAAAACCAATTGGATCATCCCCGCGTCAAGTCGCACGGCAGGGTGCTTGATCCGTTCTTCCGCCATTCGCAACCTGACCGGGTCGCCGGGGTGCAGCGTGTGTGGTTCGATCAGTCCGAGTCGCTCGTCCCACGCCGTCGACCACGAGCCGCGCCCGTCACCCGGCAGCCACAAGCCGTATCCGGCAATGACGATATGGTAACCAATCGTGCTTGGCATGTGGTCATTTTATTCGTGCGCGGCAGAAACCGCAATGGCACAAAGCCGCGACCGGTGGTCGCGCCCGACAATCTAATGAACACGTGCATACGAACCCTACGGCGCGACCAACGGTCGCGGCTTTATGGGGCGCGACCACCGGTCGCGGCTTTGTGAATCGAGCTGTCGATCATTTCGATCACGCGGCCTTGGGCCGCGTCGTTCCACGGGAGAGAATGCTCCAGTCCCGGGCGGAGGAAACAGAGCGCCAGTTCGTCCGCCGGGCGGCCGAGGATCCGCTGGACGGCCAGCGCGTAAAGCAGCATCTGCATCTCGTACTCGGTCGCCGTCGCCTCGAGCGTCGATTCGGTCACGCGGTTGGTCTTGTAATCCAGCACGTGCCACCGGTCGGCCGCGTCCAAATACAAACAGTCGATGAATCCTTGCAGGTACCGCTCCTTCGGCCCCTTTCCGTCGGGCGGCCAGGCCAGCAGGAACTCCAGCTCGCAGTGAACCTCTTTGGCTTGGGCCAAGTCTTCCGCACGAGGCGAATCGAGGAACCGGCGGATCATCTCGATCGGCTCGCGGAGGTCCTCGGCGTCGGGCAGATGGCGCGGCGCATGACGCTCGACCAGCGCCGCCACGTCGCCGGGCCGGCGGAAGTCGATCTCGGCCAGCACCGCATGGACCAGCGTGCCCAAACCGCAGGGATCCAGCGGCGGGCGTTGCGCGTCATCGACCGGTAGATCAACCCGCCCGGAATTCTCTCGGGCATGAAGCACACCGGTCAGTCGCGAGAAGGAGTATTGGCGCCGGGCCGACGGATCGGGCCCGACGGCCGCCAAGTATCGCGGCGACCGGCCGCTGCCGCCTTCGGCCATCTTCCGGGCCTTCTCGATCACCTTTGCCAGATTGCGGCGCCGCGAGAGCCCCGGCGGCTTTGTCTCCACCGGCGGCGGAGTCGTCGTCACTCTCACCTCGACCCGCGGTGAAGCCTCGTCGCCGGAATCGCTTCGGCCGAGAACCGTCTGACCATTGCCCTCACCCCACATGGCGTCTGCGAACCGCCGGGCGAGCAGCTCCATCCACGGCCCGCGGACCGCACCGAGTTGTGTCACGCCGGCCGAGAGGATCAGGTAATCGGCCGTCCGGGTGGTTGCCACGTAGAGCAAGCGAGTCCGCTCGGCCCGATCGTCGTCGCCTTCGGCCAGCGCGTGAAGATCGAAGCCGCCGATCGCCTCGCTGTCCTTGACCATCGGTCCCAGCTCTCGCGTGAACGCGGCCGCCGACGTCCGCCCCATCGCACGGCGATCGACGTCGGGCACCACGACCACGGGAAATTCCAGCCCCTTCGACTGGTGAATCGTCATCAACCGGACCACGTCGGTCGCTTCCGGCTGCGTGGCCGCCAACGCTTCGTCGGGCTGCCGGGCGACGAATTGCGAGAGCTGCGTGATGAAATCGGCCAGCGTGAAGATGCCCGATCGGTCGAAACTCCGCGCCTGCTCGATGAGCTTCCTCAGGTTGGCCAGTTTCCGCTCGCCGAGGAACTCGCTCAGCAAGATCGCGTCGTAGCCGGTCCTCCGCAGCGCCTCGTTGATCAGTTGGGCGATCGGCAGCCGGTCCTTCACCGCCCTAAGCTCGCCGAGCGTAGCCGCCGCGAACTCGACCCGACGCCGCTGGTGCGGGTCAAGCTCGGCCGGCAAGTCGGCGGCGTGCAGCCCCGCGAAGAGGCCCTTCGGGTGTTGCGCCAGCCAGAACAGGGTCTCGTCCAGCAGGCCGAACAGCGGGCTGCGCAACGCGCCGGCCAGGCTCACCTCGTCGCACGGGCTGTCGAGCGCCCGCAGCAGATTCAACAGATCGAAGATCTCCTGCTGCGCGTAGAAGGCGTGACCGCCGACCAGATAATAATCGATGCCGTATCGCCGCAGCGCCTCTTCATAGTACTCGACGTTGGAAAGCGCGCGGAACAGCAGCGCCACGTCGCCGGGCCGGACCGCCCGGGCCGCCGGTTCGCCGGCCGCCGCGGCCTCTTGGTCCCAGACGATCCGTTCGCCCGAATCGAGCATCGCCCGAATCCGCCGCGCGATCCAATCGGCCTCGCGTCGCCGCAGGCGCTCCGCCTGTCGCTCGGTGCCGCCCTCTTCTTCCCCATCCGGTGCCCAGAGGAATTCCACCGCCGGCGTGGGCGAGACCTGTTGGCGATGCGGACGCAGCGGTTCGTACTCCGGGCCCATTTCCTCGCCGAACAGGGCATTGACGAAGTCGATCACGGCCGGCTGGCTGCGGAAATTCAACGACAGCGGCAACCGGCCCTCTTCGGGAATCGAGTTGCGAAGCCGCCGGAAGACGTGCGGGTCGGCACCCCGGAAACGGTAGATCGACTGCTTGTAGTCGCCCACGAAGAAGAGCTTGCCCGTCCTCAGGCCGTCGCCGCAAAGCGCCTCGACCAGTTCGACCTGCAACGGGTCGGTGTCCTGAAACTCGTCGACCAGAAGCAGGCGGATTCGCGAGGCCAGCCGCTTCCGCAAGGCCTCGCGATCGGGCCCCGCGAGCAGTTCCCTGGCGCGGATCAGCAGGTCGTTGAAGTCGAGAACGCTTTGGTCTTGTTTCTCGTCTTCGTAGGCTTTCGCCACTCCATCGGCTACGGCGACCAACCACAAGGCCGCTTCGGCGGCGGGCCGGGCGGCTTCCGCGTCGAAAGAGAGGAACCGCTGACGGTCCTTGATGACGCCGCGCAGCTTCGTCGCCGCGTCGCGGAACTTCTCGTAAATCTCTTCGCTTTCCCAGACCTTTTTGCCACCGCCGCCCTGCACTTTCGCGCTCTGGAGGATCGAATCCAACGCGGCCGCCGGATCGTCGCTCCGGGGCAAGTCGGGAAGCTGCTCCACGAGCACGTCGCACCGCTGACGCATCGTGGCATGGTCCGGGCCATGCCGCCGGGCGATCTCCAGCACGGTCCGTGCCGCCGAGGATTCGGCGACTTGAGCGAGCACCCGGGGCAACGTGTCGCTGCGCCAGAAATCCTTCCACCGCTCGATCAGCTCGTCGACCGTCTCCTCGCGCCACTGCGGCCAGTCGATCTCTCCGCGCCGATCCAAGAGCACGCGAATCATGTCGTAGAGCCGCTCCAGACCGAATCGCACCATCAATTGGATCACCGCCTCGTCGCGCTCGGCCAATCGATCGCGTATTTCGCGGTCGAGCAGCTCGTACAGGAGCGTGTCGGCCTGGGCCTGATCCAGCACGCGAAACTGCGGGTCCAACCGGGCTTCGACCGCGTGGGCACGCAGCAACGAGCCGCAAAACGAATGGATCGTGCTGATCCGCGCCGTGTCGAGTTCGCGGATCAAGTCGAGCCAGTAGGCGACCTGCTGCTCGGGTGCCTCGATCAACCGCCGGCTGCACGCGGCGCGGATCCGGTCGCGCATCTCGCGGGCGGCCCGTTCGGTGAAGGTGATCGCCACGATCTGTCCCAAGGCGGTACGTCCCGCCTCGGCGCGAGCGACGGGCTGCAACTGCGCGAGGAACCGCTCGGTCAGCACGAACGTCTTGCCGCACCCGGCGCCGGCCGAGAGCGCCACGGAGACGTCCCATGCGAAAACGGCCCGACGTTGCTGTTCGGTCAATCCTGGTCGGTCGCCGGCGGCCATGTTTTCTCCAAGGAACGAACCTGGTTGATGCGGCAGGCCGTGCGATAGGGGCAGAAGCTGGTACATCGCTCGTTGCCGCTTGCGACGGGAAACTCCCCCGCGCGAATCCCCCGCACCAGCGCCGCCACCCTTTCGGTCATGCCCGCGCGGAGTTCTTCCCACTCGTCGTCGGGCGTCAGCCGCCCCTCGCCGCGTTGATACATCGACAGGGCATTTTTCGGCTTGAAACCCTCGTCGCGGAGGTTCCAATAGCCGGCCTGCCATGGTACGACCCGGCGGTCGTCGAGCAGGAGTTCGGCGGCGGCGACGGCGTAAAGGGGCAGTTGCAGGGCGGTTCCCTCCAGCACGGCTTCGCGGCTGAAGCGGACCGTGCCGCCGGTCTTGTAGTCCAACACGTTGAGCACGGTTTGCCCGGCCAGCCGGCCCGTGTCGATGCGGTCGATGCGGCCGGCCAGTCGGATCGTGCCCTCCGGCGTGTGCAGTTCCAGCGGCCGGTCCGTCGAGCGGGGATCTTCGTCGCCGGCGGTCCGCCCGAAAGAGACCTCGAAGAACTCCGGCGCCGGCGGGACGTCGCACTCCTCCCACAGCTTGTCGTAGTTCTCATGTTGGCGGCGATAGTCGCCGATCCACTGAAGCAGCAGCCGGCGATCCACCTCGCGCAGGGCGGCCTGAACGCTCCGGGCCGTTTCGGCCGGACATACTTCCTCGAGCGTTTCGTCCAAGAGGCGCCGGTACGTCGCCTCGTCCAAGGTGGTCGGCGAGGTCGGGCCGCCGCAAAACCCGTTCACCCGCCGGTGAAACGACGCCAACACCTCGTGCGCCAGTCGGCCCCGCTCCAGGTAATCCACGCTCAACGCGAGGTCCTCGACCGGCTCGAGCTTCAGCAGCCGTTCGAGAAAGAACCGATAAGGGCAAGACGCGTATTGTTCCAGTCCGGTGACGTGGAAGGTCGCTTCGAGAGAAAATCGCTCGGCCAACCGTTTGCCGGCCGCCTCGCTCAATAGCATCCCTTCGGCCGGTCCGAAACGTTCGCGGTCCTGGCGAAGGTGGGTCAGGAGCAGACCGGCCAGGAGGTTCTCGGCCAGTCCGTCGGTCGGCTCCAGACGGATCAGTCCGGCCAGCGGCGAGGCGTCGCCCGAGAGGCCCTTGGCCACGGCCCCAATACGGAACTCGGTCGCCGAGAGCGGTTCGTCGCCGGAGGGCACGGGACTCAAGTCGGTCAGCTCGGTCCGGACGATCCGCCCCGCGCCGCAGGCCTGTTCCACTTCCTTCAAATACGGGCTGGGCGAGAGCGGTTGGGCCGATTCGTCCAGGGCCGGATAGCTCAAGAATAGCCGCCGGGTCGCCCGGGTCATTACCTCGTAGAACAGCAGCATTTCCTCGCGATTCCGCTCCGTGCGCGACACCAGCGGCAAGCCCTGGTCGATCAGCCGTTGATACTCGGCCTCGCCGTAGAGCCGGTCCTCGCGGTCGGCCGGGGGAAACGCCTTTTCCGACAGTCCGGCCAGGAACAGATAAGGGATCCGAAGCGCCCGGACGCTTGCCGCCGAGAGCACCCGCACCCGGCCCGATTCGTCGCCGCTGTGGCCGACGCGTTCGGCGGCGATCGTGTCTTTCAGCGCCGCCAGCGCTTCGCGGCGATCCAGCTCCGGCGGCTCACGCTCGAGCCACCGGCACACGGTGTCGCCCTCCTTCAACGCACCGATCAACCGGGCCCACGCCGTTCGGTCCGACAGCCGCGACGGCGAGCCGAGTGTCGGGTCGTCCGTCTCGGATTCGATTGCCGCCCACAAGCCCGTGTGTCGGCCGAGCCGCTCCCAGGCCTCGGCCCAACCGCCCAGCGTCGCCTGCTTCGGCAGTTCGTCCAGCGTTTTCCCCAACTGCTGCAATGTCACCAACACCGTCGACCCGCCGGCTTCATCCCCGCACGTTCGATCCGCCAGTCGCTCGAGCAGCCGCCGGCGGCCCCGGGGAATTTGCAGCCGGCGGATCGTGCGCTCGGCGGCGATCCGCGTGCCGTCCTCTTCCCACTGCCCCCACTGCGGCCGGAAGTAGTTGCTTCCCAGCACGGCCAGCAGACTGCCCAACGGCCAGTCGTCGACGTCCAACTGCAAGAGGGCGACCAGCGCGGCCAGTGCGGGCGAGCGGTCCAGCGACTGACCGGTCTCCAACGCATAGGGGATGCCCAACTCGTCGAACGCCTCGCCGACCAGCGGACCGGCCTCGTGCAGCGATCGAAACACCACGGCAATCTCGCCGGGTCGCGCGGCCCCTTCGCCGAGCAAACGCTTGATCCGCGCACCGATCAGCTCGACCTCGCCCAACCGCCGCGCGGCAGCCAGGATCTCCACACCCTCAGTATCGGGGGCGGGTTGCGCGTGGCGTGGATTGACGAACAGCGTCCTTTCAAGGTGCGCCATCGCCGGCCAATCGGGCTGCTGCGGCCGGGCCAACTCTTCGACGACCAGTTGCCGATGCCGACGGCGGAGTTCCGAAAGCGTCTTCAGCGGCTTGGAGAACAGGTCGTCGCGCCGCGGTTGAGCCTCCAACGGCAAGGTGATCAGGAGTTCCTCGACCCGACGCGCGAGGATCTGCAGGATCTCGTGCTGCGTCCGCGTGAAGTCGGTGAATCCGTCGGCCACCACCAGCCTCAACCGCTCCGTCGGCGAGACGGCCTTTCCCAATAGATCCCGGGCCGACCAGAAACGCCCTTCGGCGTCGTAGAGCCGATGTTCCCGGAGGCTCTGCTGGTATCGATCGTAGATCTCCCAGAGTTCCGAGTCCTTGTCCGTGATCCCTCGGGTTCGGCACGCCTCTTGAAAGTGTTCCGGCCAGATTTCCAGCCGTTTCAGTTCGGCGATGAACTCGCACACCAGGTCGACCAACCCGCTGCTCCGGGCGATGGGGCCGAAGTGCTTGAGCCGGCCTTGGGCGAGTTGCCCGTCGATCGCCTGCCGGACCAAATGCCGCTTCATCAGTCGGGTGATCGGCCGGACCGGCTCGGGGGCGACTTCGAGAATCGCATCGGCGAACTTCTCGAAGGTCATCACGCCGGGACTGAAGCAGCCCGCGCCCATGCCCTCGACCAGCCGGCAGCGCAGCTCTTCCGCCGCCCGCCAGGTCGGAGTCAGGTAGACGGCCGCTCCCGGAACGTTTTCCGCCAGCAGGCGGTGGTAGCGACTCAACGCCCATCGGGTCTTACCGCTCTGAGGTGGTCCGACGATGACGGTGACGCGAGTGGGCATGATATTTATCTAATGGGGGGGGTCTTCGTGGGGCAGGTTTCCTAACCTGCCGACCTTGAGTGCCGTTGGTCACCGGGATATCACGGAGCTGGCAGGTTAGGAAACCTGCCCCACATCAGCCTTCCGTGTCGCATTTTGGCCGCTGGGAGCGATTTGTCAAGAAACCGACACTGCAATTGAGGGAGCCCGAAAATGGGGACTGGCTCCGTCGAGATGTCGTTTTCCAGCGGTATTTCGCGTTGCCGACGGTGCCTGTCCCCTTTTTCGGGCGGTCCACTCGGAAAACCGTCGAAAAAGGGGACAGGCACCGGGCCGGCGTGCGTTTTTCGCGAGCCGGGAGCTGAGAGACGGCCCGGAGCCAGTCCCCGTTTTCGACTCGCCCAGAGCCCCCCAAAATGTGGCAGGCGTGCTCCATCCCCGCCTGGAAAAACGCGGATTGACGTTTGACAGAGGCATTATCCGTCCGATAAAATCAAAGTTACTGAGGTGAAGAGTCTGTTTCCTGCGGGTTCGGACTGGACGGTCGTTGCGGTACGGGCCGTGGGCTTGTCTCATTTTCAGTTATTCTGCATGGCGTTTACGGTTGTGGCCTTATGGCCGCACAAATCCCTTATTCTATCTTTTTTCCCAAGGGAGGTGATCGCATGATCACTCGGTCTCGGAAGCGGGGGTTCACCCTCGTGGAGTTGCTGGTGGTGATTGCCATCATCGGCATCTTGATTGGATTGCTGTTGCCGGCAATCCAATCGGTGCGCGAAGCCGCGCGCCGCTCGTCCTGCTTGGCCAAGATCAAGCAGTTGTTGCTCCCGTTCCACCAGAAGACGGGAGACTATCCCTCGTCCTGCACCGTGCAGCGACAGGGTGGACTGATCACCTGGATGGACGGTTGGAGTTGGATGATCTACGTGCTTCCTCAGCTCGAGGAACAGGCCTTGTACGATTCGCTCGATACGAGGTTGGCCGGCCCGCTCGATTTCAAGACCGACATCAACCACCCTCATACGCAGGCCCTCGGTCGAACGTTGCCCGCATTCCAGTGTCCCAGTTATGGCGGTGACCCGTGGATCGACAAGAACACGAAGTTGGAGGCGATCACCAACTACAAGGCGATGAGCGCCTCTCACATCGGAAGCCTGATGGAGGCGAGCGAGAACCCTCAAGGAGATTTTGCCTATGGCACGAGGAAGGACCATCCGGACGGCGGAATCTATCCGGGCTCGAGCCTCAGCAATAAGAGTTTTGCCCAGGACGGTACCTCGCATACCATCCTCTTGGTAGAAACGAAGGAGCGGAACCGGGCCCGCTGGACCGTTGGAAGGGAAGCCTCCTTGGTTGGCCTGCCGATTGGCCACCAGACCGGTCCATGCACGATGAAGTTCGAACCTCCGATGCAGGAAATCAAGCACTGGTATCCCTCGGGATGGACGCCGAACACTTGGGGACAGGATTCCACGCTTGACCCTACAGCCGACATGACGTATCTCGACTGGGACTACGAGCAGTATACGTACGACGACGGAGGAGTTTCAATGGGTGGACTCTCGGTCTCCGATGACATAGATCCGGATGATCCATTCTACGGTCCCAGCAGCGATCACCGAGGCATCGTGTGTCACGGCTTCGCCGACGGAAGCGCCCACGCGATCAAAGAAGATATCGACGCCGCGGCGTACTTCTTCATCATCACGCGGCAGAACGGCGATCCGTTCCCGCCGGAGAATGAAATGTGGTAAACGGCCGCATCGGGTGATGCCCCTTTTCCACGAAACGCCTATCGACTGCTGCTCCCTCGTTCGGGGAGCAGCAGTTTTTTCTTTCGGCGTCCGATCCGTCTACGGGTCGTGGGGGGATGAGTTCACCACCGAAACAGGGCTTGCATTGTCCGCAGCAGTCTTCTAAAAAGATAAATAGAGCCGAAGTGGCGGAATTGGCAGACGCGCTAGGTTCAGGACCTAGTGCCCTTTACGGGCGTGGAGGTTCAAGTCCTCTCTTCGGCACTCTCTACTGTTCCAGGGACTTGCGTCGATTCGGCGCGAGTCCTTTTTTGATGGCCCTTGGCGTTTTTGGGGGGGCCATCGCCTTCTCAACGTCAATTGACACGGATTAACCGGTTTGGCATACTGTGGCGGTGCCATAAGAATAGGGAGCAAGCGGGGGTTTTATGCGCGCCCGCTGTTCGCGACGGCACCTGCCCGAGGAGGATGACGCGACCATGTCCGACGAGATGGAAGCACGATACCAACAACGGCTGGCTCGTTATACCGCGGCCATGCGGAACGAGAAGCCGGATTGCGTCCCGATCCGGCCTTTTGTGGCCGAATTTACCGCAAAGTACGCGGGCTATACCGCCCAACAGGTGACGCAAGACTACGAAATGGCCTTCGCCGCCGCGCGGAAGTGCGCGGCCGATTTCGATTGGGACGCCGTGGTCGGCAACATGGTCTACGGATGGAGCGGGCTGACGCAGGCGATCGGCCTGAAGTACTACGCGGTGCCCGGCGTCGATCTGCCGGTCGATACGGGGTTCCAGTACCGAGAACCGCCCGAGGAAGAAGCCTGGATGCGGCCGGACGAGTACGATGCGCTGATCGAGGATCCGACCGGGTATCTGTTCAACGTCTGGCTGCCCCGGGTGGCCGAAGACGTCAGCCCGATGGGCGAAGCGACCTCCTATCGCAACAACCTGTCCTTCCTCAAGGGCGGCATGGCGATGTTGCAGTACTTCACCGCCTTCGGCACCCAGGCCGCGTTGTTGCGGAGCGAGTCGGGCACGGTCTCGGCCATCGCCGGGATCCTCAAGGCCCCGTTCGACATCATCGCCGACAAGCTCCGCGGCTATAAGGGACTGTGCATGGACATGTTCCAGCGGCCGGACAAGGTGCAGGCCGCCTGCGAAGCCATGATGCCGCACCTTCTGCACGTCGCCGCCAGCGGGGCCGATCCCGACAAGAACGTCCCCATCGGGCTGTGGATGCACCGCGGCTGCGTGCCCTTCCTTTCGCCGGCCCAGTTCGAGAGGTTCTATTGGCCGACGCTCAAGCAGATCATCGAAGGGCTGCACGCCCGGGGCCACCAGGTGCTGTTCTACGCCGAGGGCGAATGGAACCCGAACCTGAAATACATCGCCGAATTGCCCGACTTGAGCATCGTCTATCACGTCGACCGGGGCGACATTTTCGAGGTACACAGGGCGGTGGGCCACAAGTTCTGCCTCAGCGGCGGGATCCCCAACGACCTGCTGGCCTTCGGCACTCCCGACGAAGTCCGCGACTGCTGCAAGAAGGTCATCGACGGGGTCGCCCGCGACGGCGGCTACATCATGGACGCCAGCGCGATCATGCAGGACGAGCCGACCGTGGAAAACATTCGGGCGATGACCGATTTCACCCGGGAATATGGAGTGTATTGAACGATGTCCGAGCAAGAGACGAAACGAGACCCCGGCGTTTGCCTCCCCTGGGAAGAGAAGCGGCGGGAGTTCCCCGAGATCGCCGGGGACGAGGCGTTGGTGAAACGGGTTTGGGAGGATATCGACGCATTGGGGTACATGTACGTCTGGCAGTGCCTCGTCTCGTTCTGAAAGGAAATTCATCGATGTCGTGGGAAGACAGGCTGGTCGGGGCGTTCATCCTCGCCGAACAGGAGAAGGTGCTCGAGTTGGTGCGGGAGAAGCTCGCCGCCGGAGTCCCGGCCACCGAGATCCTGGCCGACTGCAACCAGGGGATGGTGGAACTGGGAGAACGATTCGCCAAGGGCGACTGCTTCATTCCGGAGCTGATGTTCGCCGGGATGTGCATGAAGGCCGTCCTGGCCGAACTGGCGCCCGAGCTGGAAAAGTGCCGGGCGCCGAAGTCGGCCGGAAAGATCGTGATCGGGACCGTCCAGCACGACGTCCACGACATCGGCAAGGACATCGTCGTGATGCTGCTCCGCGGCGTCGGCTTCGAGGTGATCGACCTGGGCGTCGACGTGGCCCCGGCCAGATTCGTCGAGGCCATCCGCCGGCACCAGCCGACCGTGGTGGGCATGAGCTTGCTGTTGACGACCTGCTTCAAGGCCATCGCCGCCACGGTCAAGGCCATCGAAGAGGCCGGGCTGCGCCAGAGCGTCTCGTTGATGCTCGGCGGCGCCGCGGCCAGCGAACTGCTCAAAGAAAAAACCGGCTGCGACTTCTACGGAAAAACGGCCGTCGACGGCGTTCACTACGCCGGCAAACTGGCCGGCGTCGGGTAGGGGCAAGTACCAAAGGATTGTCCAATAACACCAAGGACGTTGACTCCATGAGAACACGAACCGCCAAGGCAACCTCGATCCGAATCTCCTTGACCGCACTGCTGCTGACGACGCTCACCGCCTCGGTCGCCTTGGGCCAGCAATGGGCCAAGGACATGTTCGACAAGACCAGCCACGACTTCGGCATGGTCGCCCGGGGTGCCAAGGTGGAGCACCGCTTCGTGCTGGAGAACATCTACGTCGAGGATGCCCACATCGCTTCGGTCAGCTCCAGTTGCGGCTGCACGGTCCCGGAGATTTCCAAGCGGCTGCTGAAGACCTGGGAGAAGACCGAGATCATCGCCCGGATCGACACCCGCGGCTATTACGGGCGAAAAGACGCCACCTTGACGGTCGTCTTCGACCAGCCGTTTCCGGCCGAGGTCCAACTGAACGTCCACACGTACATCCGCAGCGACGTGGTCGTCCAGCCGGGCTCGGTCCAGTTCGGCACGGTCGTCGAGGGCACCGGCGCCGAGCGGAAACTGACCATCAGCTACGCCGGCCGGCCGGATTGGGAAATCCAGAAGGTGGAGACCCAGAACCCGCACCTGGAAGCCGAGGTGGTCAAGGCGGCCCAACCGGTCCCCGGTCAGGCCACGTTCGAGTTGACCGTCAAGCTGAAGCCCGACGCGCCGGTGGGCTACATCCGCGATCAACTGGTGCTGGTCACCAACGATCTGCAGCAGCAGGCGAACCACGTTCCCATCGCGGTCGAGGGCGTGGTGGTTTCGGAGATCACCGTGAGCCCCTCCCCCTTGTTGCTGGGCGCGGTGAATGTGGGCCAAAGCACCACCGGGCGCCTGGTAGTCCGCGGCGTGACGCCGTTTCAGATCGTGGCCGCCCGCTCGAGCGACCCCCGATTTCAATGCGCCGCCTCGACCACGGCCAAGCCCTTGCACCTGATCCCCGTGACCTTCACGGCGGACCAGACGCCGGGGAAGATCGAGGCGACGATCGTCCTGGAGACGGACCTCCCCGGCAATAAGACGCTGGAAGTCCCGGTCTTCGTGCAGGTCGTGGGGCAAACGCCGACAGGTTGAATTGAACGCTCTCGTACCTTCAACCGAATGGGGTAGCCTGGACACTTTTCCGCAAAGGATTCTCCACTCCGCAAGACGCATTCGGAAAAGTGTCCAGGTTGCGCAGCAACAAGAGGTCTCAGAAGATCCACTCCACCGGCACGCCCACCGGTTTCCCTTCCTCGTAGTACCGGGCCGAACTCCACGCCCAATCACAAGCCCTCTCCACCAAACCTGCACGCACCGGATTCAGGTGCATATAATCGAGTTTCTCCCGCGCCTTCTTCTCCGAATACAAATTGAACGGATAGTAGCTCGCCTGCCAGAACGGCTCTTTTCGATCGAAGTGGCTGGCGTAGCGCCACAACTGGCCGCGAACGAACTTCTTCAGCTTCACGCTCGATCGCTGCTTCCATTGCTTCATGAAGTGGCTCAATCGCCCCGTCTGCGGAAACCAAACGATCGCATGGACATGATCGGGCATCACGACGAAACCCGAGCAAATGCCGTCCTGCATCGCGAGTTGTGAAGCCAGCATGGCAACGACCATCTCGCGCGCCCGAGCATCGTCGAGCAACCGCCGACGCCGATGGCATGAGAACGTGACGAACTGCGCGTGCAGGTCGTCGTCGAAGATGCGTCGTTTGGTCATCGGGCCGTTATCGCGCCGTCATCGCGCGCTCTCGGGGTCCCGTGTCTTCCCTCTTGTTGCTGCGCAACCTGGACACTTTTCCGAACACGTCTTGCGGAGTGGGAAGTCTTTTGCGGAAAAGTGTCCAGGCTACCCGGTTCTGTTCTCCGACCGCGTCTCACCGCACCTCCCCTGCGATCCGGCTTAGCTCGTCGATCTTTTCCGGGGCGATGTCGATGTGGAAGACTTCGGCGATCACCTGGGTCCAGCCGTGGATGAAGTAGATCCAGCCGTCTTCGACGATCAGGTCCATCTCTCGCTGCTGGACCTTGGCTTGGACGAGGAACCGCAGGTCGCCGCGGTAGTTGAAATCCCAGGCCAGCCCCCGCCGGGGAAACAACGCGCCGTCGGTCACCGGCGAACCCGGGCGGTCCTTGCCCAGGCCGGTGGAGTTGATCACCAGCGAGCCCTCGGGCATGGCCGCCATCACGCGGTCGTTCTGCTCGAACTGCGGGCAGTGGTGATACTCGCACGGCACGCCGTAGTCGAGCTGCCGGTGGATCCGCTCCATCTCCTCCAGCCGCGGCAGCGAGCGGTTCGTTGCCACGACCTTCCGCGGCCGGTTCTCGCCGTGGCGCGGGTGCATCATGGTCATCGATACGGCCAACGCCGATCCGCCGGCCCCGAAGATCAACGCCTCGGCGCCGGTGTCTTTCCACCAGTTCGCCGGCAGAAACGCCTCGAGCGCCAGGCCGCTGGAGATCGGGTCCTTGGCGTGGCCCGCCAGCCGGCCGTCTCGCTTCGAGATCGAGCTGATCTCGCCGAGGATTTCGGCGTACTCGTCGAGTTCGTCGAACATATCCCGGGCGGCGTGGAGCAGGTCGATCTTGTGGGTGGTCACTAGCGCGCCGAGCGAGAGCGGATCGTGCTTGATGAAATCGACCACTTCGCGATAGTCTTCCGCGTCGGCGTGGATCGCCCGATCGATACCCACCAGCACGGCGTCGAGCCCCAGCGCTTCGGCCCAACGGGGAAACACGTTGTTGATCGAGGACTTTCCGGTCGTCACGCCCACGAAGTACATCGTCGGTCGGGCCGCCTTTTCCGGTAGCGGTGCCATGCGGCTATTTCTCCCGGATGTTGTCGATGATCTGCGGCTTGCCGTCGATTTCCACGATCCGTTTGCGGAAGCCCTCGGTCTCGATCGTGCCGTAGTCGTGGCCCGCGTCGCCCGGATAGACGCAAAAGGAGATCAGCGGTTCGTCGCCGGTGTTGATCGAGCGATGGGCCCAACGGGCGGGCACGTAGACGGCCACGTCGGGCCGCATCTCCACGGCGCTGGTCTCGCCTTCCTCGGTCTCCATCAGCATATAGCCGGTGCCGCGCACACAAAGGTAGATCTCGGCCGTGTCGCGGACCTCGTGGTAGTGGCCCTTGGTCATGTAGTATTCCCGCCCGATCTTGCCCGGCAGGGTGACGCTCATGCACCACTGCAACTCGCCGGCCAGTTCGGGGATCTTCTTCTCGTAGACCTTGTAGATCACCGGGTTGTCGGCGGCCACGGCGGCTTGGGCGGCCTCTTGGTCTTCGTACATATCGGCCATATTCTTCAGCCGCCGCTCGTAGACGTTATCCGGCGAGGCCAACGTGCCGGTTTCCCGGTCGATCACGTCGGAGAATGGTTGGGAAATGAACATAGTTGCTCCGGTCGATGCTCGTTTTCAAGGGTAGTTGGTTACAGTCCTACAGACAAACCTTCAGTCTCTGGAGGCGGGTCCGCAGAAAGGGGATACCTCGAACCCTTGCAGGGGCGCATTCCGCAGGCCGTTCGCCCTTGAACACGCAAGGTCATCCCCATGAAAAGAAGAGCGTATCGGGCGACGGCTGTCAAGAAGATAGGCCAGCTCCAGGCTCGACGCCGCGACACTCGGCGGCGCCTGCAACTCACTTCGAGTGAGCTATACTTCCACAAATGGGGCAGCTTTTCAAGACAGTTCTGTTTGCGCACACTGCGCACGCTGCGCAATCCGCGCAAGGCTGTGCGCGGATTTCTGCACAATATCTGTTGCTGCCAACACGCGTAATTGGTAAATTAGCTAAAATCGATCGAGTAGGACGATTTTGTCGCCTCGGTAGGGAACTTGCGAGTACGACGGCCTCGAAGTCCCGTTTTTGCTTCAGAACTGGGTGTGTGGTTTACCCCTCATCTCATTCAGGCGAGTTCACATCGCCGGAAGGAGTTAGCGAATGCACATCATGAGACACGGATTGGCGCCCCTTTTCGGACTCGCCGTGGTTTTCTCGATCCTGGCGACCGGCGCGCTTGCCGATGCACCGGCTGCCGCGATGCCGGCGGTCGATCAGCTCCCGGCCGAATGCCGGGCGGCCAAGGCGACGTTTCACCCCGTCACGCAGGCGGACCTCGCGGAGGCAAAGGACGAGTTGGTCGAGGCCGTCGTCCGGCTCGACCGACGGCTTGGCGCCGACGCCGACAACGGGCCGGGCTGGCGGAAGTATCTTCAGTGGGATCGCATGCAGAGCGAACTCTGCGGAAACGAGAAGCCCGATGTAGCCGCGCTGACGTCGATTCTCGGGAAATACGAGGCGGGGTACGAGGGGCTGCGTTTGGCGCGGTTCGTGGACGTGCGGCTCGCCTTGTCGCGATACCTGCTGATCGCACAAAACGTCGATAACCCCGCGCTGAAGACCGCCTACGAGAATCTCCTGGACGCGCTGGCCACCCAACTGGAAAGCTATGCCGACGCGCCCACCGCCAAGGGGGCCCTGATTATCGGTCGCCTGATCGGACAGTTGGAAGACGCACGCCAGGTGCCGCAGTTGATCGGAGCCGTCCGGCACCATTACGCCCGGCCCAATCTCTGGGTCGAGGTTTCGGCCGACTTGATCGACGCCGGGATGGGCGGCCCTGTGGACGAGATGACTCCGGTTCGGGACGTGATCTTGGGAACCGACATCTCCGGCACGGGACATACCACGGGCCGAATCTGCGTCGAACTGATCCCCGATCCACAGCGGGCCGCCATCGAAACGGTCTTTTGCGGCACCACGCTGAGCGAGAACGTCGGCCGAAACGGCCCCGTACGGATCCACAGCAACGGCACGACGCGGCTGGACGGACGCATGTCCGTCTTCCTCGACGCCAACGGCCTCGACTGGCTGCCGGCGATTTCCAACGCCGAGACGGAGACGCAGATTACCGCGATCCGGGATCGACGGGGACGCCAAATGGTGGAACGGATCGCTCGCCGTCGGGCCGCAGAACAGAAACACGAGGCCGAGTACATCGCCTCGGCCCATGCCGAACAACAGCTCAACGCGCGGATCGACTCTCAGGCCGACGAGATGCTCCAGAAGGCCGATCGGGCGTTTCGAGAGAAGTTTCGCCGGCCGCTGGTTGAGCGCAAGCTGTTTCCGCAGCGACTCGATTTCAGTACGACGGGGGAAGCCTTGCACGTGGTGGGTCTGCGGGCCGACGCTTCCCAGATGGCCGCTCCGACCGAGCCGCCGCCGGCTGCCGACGGGGCCGACGGGGCCGACCTGACCGTTCGCATCCACGAGTCGATGGTCAACAATCTGCTTGCCAGCGCCTTGGGCGGAATGACGCTGGGCGACGAAACGTACAAGTCCCTGGTGGTCGAACTGCTCGGCGAGCTGCCGGAAAGAATGCAGGTCGAGGAGGGCGAACCGGCCTGGGCGATCGACTTCGACGCTCTCAGGCCGATCTCCCTGGCCTTCGGCGACGACCAACTGACCGTGACCCTCCGCGGACGCCGGTACTATCGCGACGGCGAGGACTACCCGGCCATGGACGTCACGGCCGTCTACGACATCGAGAAGACGGAGCAGGGCTTCGCGGCGGTCCGTCAGGGTCCGCTGGAGATCTTTCCGCCCGGTTTCGTCCCCGACAGCGGCAAAACGCTCTCGACCAAGCAGATGGTCATCCGTTCGCTGCTGGAGACCCGTTTCGACCGGATCTTCGCTGAGGAGATGCCTTTGGAGGACATCGAGCTGCCGGGCAATCTCAACAAGGCCGGCAAGCTCCGCCCGATCCGGTTCGCCTGCCAAGATGGCTGGTTATCACTCGCGTGGAAGCGGGTTGTTGACGAGTGAAGGGGGCGAATCACAACGCGCCATTGTTTGTCACGTGACGTTTAGCGGGCGGGCTTGCCCGCCGTTGTGGCAGCAAGCCGCCGATTACAGTTTCGGAAATATTGAAAGTCTTGGCGATTTGGCTAGAATATCCAGTACTTGCGGCCGATCAAATGCAACAGCCGCGCCCTTGGTTCCTCAAGATGCGCCGCCCTCGTATTAAAGAATATTACACCAT
The DNA here is from genome assembly GCA_035527455.1 of Thermoguttaceae bacterium. Taxonomy (GTDB): domain Bacteria; phylum Planctomycetota; class Planctomycetia; order Pirellulales; family Thermoguttaceae; genus DATLAN01. The sequence goes on along the minus strand of DATLAN010000233.1, from coordinate 7,708 downwards.
TTCAAGTAGGAGTCGATCATGAAGCCCTCAAGCTTGCTGATCGGGTTGATGACCGCCGTCGTGCTGATCTGTCCCGCGATCTCACGGGGAGAAACCGCCCAGCAGGCCTTCGAGAGAGGCGACCGGCTGGTGGCCCAAAGCGATTTCCGCGAAGCCTTGCAGGCCCACGCCGCCGCCGTTCGGGCCGACCGTTCGAATCAAGAGTACATCCAGCGGTTCATGTTGGTCCGCCAGATCATCCTCTTGCGGGCGAACCTGGATCAGGAGCGAGACTTCCAGCGCTGGTACCGGACGGCCAAGTCCCTGCGTTCGTTCTACGTCAGCGAAGGGATCTATTCGGAAGCCCTTTTGGTAGACAAGCGATTGCACGCGAAGATGAACTCCGCCTCGTCGGCGGCCCAGTTGGCCGAGACGCAACTGGCCATGGGCAAGAATGCCGACGCCGCGCAGGTGCTCGAGGCGTTGGGTCCGAGCAAGGGCACCGCCAACACGCAGGCCCTGCTCTGCATCGCGCTGGCCAAACAGGGGCAGACGAGCGAGGCCCGGGAAATCGCCGCCGGGATCGCGCCGTCGGATTCGGCCGACACCGGCACGCTTTACAGTCTGGCGCGGATGCACGCGGTCGTCGGAAACCACGACCAGGCCCTCAGCACGCTGACGCGATGTTTCGAGGGCGTGCCGCCCAGCCGGCTGGACGATTTCAGGTCGCATGCGTCCGAGAGTCCGGAGTTCGCCGCCCTGGCGTCGACCGACGGTTTTGCCGAGGCGCTCGAGACGAAGTCGAAGGTGGTCGAATCGCAGTGCAGCGCCGGCAGCAGTTGCAGCGGTTGCCCGATGCGCGGCCAGTGCCCGTCGAGCGGCGACGGCAGGTGATCGCGTGAAGAAGACCAGACGCGCCGTGCAGTTCGGCTTCCTGGCGATCGTGGTGGGAGGCATCTTCGCCGTCGGGGCCAACTGCGAGCGATGGTGTCCGTTCGGCGGCGTGGAGGGCGTCTATACCTACGCCTCCGAGGGCAACATGCTCTGTTCGCTGGGCGTGTCGAACTTCTTCATCCTCGGCGGCGTGCTGTTGATCACCGTGCTGCTGCGGCGCGCCTTCTGCGGTTACATGTGTCCGCTGGGCACGATCTCCGAATGGCTCCGCGGCCTGGCGCGGCGATTGGGCGTGCCCGGCCTTCGCGTTCCGCACCGGGTGGATCGCGTGCTGGCGTCGCTGAAATACGCGGTGCTGGCGGTCATCCTGGTCGCCACCTATCGGGCGGGCGAGTTGATCTTCCGCGGGTTCGACCCCTGCTATGCGCTGATCACCATGAACAGCCCGCAAGGGACCGACATCGCGGACATCACGGTCTGGGCCTACGTCGTCGCCGGAGCGATCGCCTTGGCGTCGCTGGTGATGGTCATGCCGTTCTGCCGGTGGTTCTGCCCGATGGCGGCCGTGCTGAGCCCCATTTCGCGATTCGCCCTGACGCGCATCGAGCGCGACGCCGAGGCGTGTCGCGGGTGCGGGCAGTGTTCGGAGCATTGTCCCACGGCCATCCCGGTGGATCAGCTCCAGCAGGTCAAAGCGGCGCGGTGCCTCTCGTGCATGAATTGCGTGGACTCCTGCCCGCGCAAGGGAAAGGGCGACGGCGCGTTGCGGTGGCGGCCGCCTCGATGGCTCGGTCCGCGTTGGCCCCAGGCGGCGTTGATCGGCATTCTACTGGCCTGCACGACGGCCGCCGTGGCGGCTTCGTACCTGTTTGCGATTCCGTCGTTCGTCAAGACGCACGGCGACCCGCCGGCCGAGGTGACGCAGATCCGATTGCAGGTCAAGGGGCTGACGTGCCGCGGCCGGGCGAACCAGTTCTTCTATTTCCTCCAGCGTGACGATTTGTGGGAGGTTCCCGGCTACTTCAAGGTGGAGGCCTGGCCCGGTCCCGATCTGGCCGACGTAATCGTCACGTTCGATCCCGCGGCGACCGACGAGCGGGCGATCCAACGAGCGATCACGGCCCCCTACTACGACGCGGCGGCCGACTTCGCCAGAAGAGACTCGCCCTTTCGCATCGAGGGATACGACCCCACGGAGATCGACATCGACCGGGAACTCGACGCTCTGCTTCAGCTCCCTTGAGTGCGAGAAGCCTGGTTCGGCGGGTTATTCTTGGGGCGGACGCGACGGAGCGGTCGGGGGCTCCGCAAAAAAGTTACGCGGCCCGGCGGCAATCTCGTTGACACGTTCGACGAATCCTGGTAGAGTGACGTCGGCTATTGGATCATGTCTACTAGCGGCAGCCTGGGCGTGACTGAAAAACGTACTTGTCCTTGTGAGGGCCACACGCTGGACCGTCTCCTCCAGCCGTCGGTCATGGCCTTGCTCAAAACCGGGCCGTTGCACGCCTATGCGCTGGTGGAGCAATTGAAGGATTCCCCGTTGATGATGGGGTGCCGGCCGGACCCTTCGGGAGTCTACCGGCTGCTCAACCGGCTTGAGAAGCAAGGCCTGGTCGAGCACGATTGGGGCGAGTCGAAGCAGGGACCGTCGAAACGACTTTACCGCTTGACCTCTTCAGGCAAGAAATGCCTTCGCAAATGGGTCAAGACGCTGGATGCATATCAACGGGCGATCGCCCGGCTGGTTTCTTCGATGCGGTAGGAATCTTCGGGGCATCAACACGAAGGATTTGGAGAGTAGTCACATGAGAAGCTTGGTTTTGGTAATGTGTGCGTTTTGCCTGGTCTCCTTCTGCGGCGCCGACGTGCTCGGGCTCGAACTCGAGATCAGGGTAGCACCGCAAACGCTTGTCCTTTCGTCCAGCGGCGGGAAGCTCACCATCCACACGAACGTTCCGTACGACCAGGCGGCGGAAGTCTCGCTGCAAGTGTCGGACAAGGACGTCCCCGTCCGCACCTACGAGGACGACCGTGGGTTCCTCTACGCCCAGTGCACCAAGGAGGCGATCGCGAAATTGCTGGAAGGAGGCCCCAAGAAATTCGAGTCGCTCACCGTCACGCTCACCGTCACGCTGATCGACGGCAGCAGCGAGTTGGCATCCGAGAGTATTCGGGTGAAGAAGTAGCACGCGCGGCCGACGGCTATGGTCGCCCGATAGGGGCGGATTGGAGCATCCTCTCCGCCCGAAATACGACGCGGTACGTCTTGCCCTTCTCGAACTTGCCGGGCTCCATCAGCATGATGAAGTTGTCGGTGATCAGCGGGGCGAATTCACGGCCCTCGACGATTTCCACCTCCTTGACGCGATGGGGTAGCAACATCGCCGGCTGCCGGCCGGGCGTGCCATCCTCACGGACGTCGATCTGGAACGTGTACACGCCGGCCTCGATCGAAAGCCGCTGATCGAACGGCAGTTCGCGCGGGGTCAGCCGGGCCTCCCACGCCGGGTCGCCGTAGAAGGCCACCGTATCGCGGTCCCAGAGCAGGCCCACGTTGTCCTTCACGTCGTTGTCGAACGACCGATAGCCCAGCGACGCGGTCAGCTTGCCGATCAGTCGCGGATCGGTCTCGATGTTCCACCGGTCGAACTCCGCCCGGGCGGTCTTGGGGAAACGCGTTTCGAGCTGGTGGACGATCGTCTGGTTGTTGAAGTAAAAGGCTTCGCTCAAAGTGTATCGGCCCGGCTCGCTGAAGAGATAGTCGCGGGTACCCCAGCCGCCTTTGCCGTACCAGGTGGAGACGACGTAGCCGATCATCTGGTTGACGCCGCCGGAGCCCATCCACGCCAGGGCCATCGACTGCCTGTCGCGGATCCGTCCCATCAGGCAGTTGCCCACCGGCAGGTAGACCTTCGGATTGGGCGAGCGGATCAGGTAGCCGCGGCCGGCGGTGTCGATGCCCAGCAGCACGCCGTCCTTGCAGCGGAACTGGCCATTGCGGTACGAATAGCCGATCTGCCAGTCCCGATCGGTGGCGTGCCCGGAGGTCAGGAACAGATCGGGCCGGTAGTCGTTGAAGACATCGACCAGCGCCTTGGTGGAGTCGTCGGGCCCCTGTTTCTTTTCCGGCTTCCCGCCGGGTTTCTTTTCGTGATAGACGCCCTGTTGCCCCTCGCTGTACCAGACGCCCTCGTCGAACAGATCCAGGTTGATGCCGGTGCCGGCGGCCGCCTTGCGGATCACAAGCGGCTTGTCGGCGGCCACGATCCGCATGGCGTCTTGCGGGCTGTATCCGGTAAGGATTCCCCACACCACGTCCGTATACGGATCATCGTCCAGCTTCCGCGTCAGCCGGTGCACGGCCACCACGAACTCCCGCGTGGCCTCCTCCGGCGAAGCGACGAAGCAGGCGTAGCGGGGGAAGGCTTTCTTGAGAGGTTCCATCGAGTTCGCCACGTCGCCTTCATAGACGAGCACCTCGGCGGCGTATTTTCGGACCAGCGCCTCGACCACGGCGTTCCACTGGGGATCGTCCGAGGTCTCTTTCGAAACGACCACCGCATACCCCCCCGACGCGTCGACCCGTTGCGTCGGAACCGCCACGGCGGGGAGGCAGCAAGCTGCGGTCCCGAGAATTAGAACGAGTAGTTGTATTCTTCTCGGTATCATTTTTTCGTGGTTCGAAGAAAGTTCGTGGCTTGTAGCTTGGGGCTTGCCGGCTCGTTTGTCTTTCATCTGTGAGCGACAAACGACTTTGTCGGTCACAAAATCCGTTTCGTGAGCGACAAAACTCGTTGTTGATCATCGGTGAGCGTCAAAACTGCCGCCGCACCCCCCTGAACGTGGGCTTAATATCCCGCAGCTACCGCGAAGCGGTTTCACAACAAAGCCCGGGGTCGCGGAGCGCAAGCTACCGCGAAGCGGTTTCACAACAAAGCCCGGGGTCGCGGAGCGCACCCCGGATTATGGTACCGGATAACAAACGCAAACCCCGAAGGGGTTTTACATAAGCGAGTCTAATCCCAAACATACCGTTCATCAATCTCGATTCCATATTTCCGACACACCCGTCGAAACCCCTCTTGAAACGTCTCGCGGCGGTGATCGTGTTTCGCGGTGATCGTGTTTCGCGGTGATCGTGCTTCGCGGTGATCGTGCTTCGGCGCGGTGTTGTTTCGGTGCCGGGGCATTTCGGGCATGAATTCACACCGCCCACTCAAATCTCCTTCGTAAGCCCCGGTTGGGGCGCCGGGTAGAGGCCGTCGGGGCCTTCGTGGATGGGGGCGGGCGTGTCGAAGGTCATGGTGTCGATGTCTGCGAGGAATTGGAAGTCGGACTGCAGCGCCTGGTCCCACGTGACGTACTGGCCCGTGTGCGTGGCGGCGCGGCCCATGATGGCGGCGATTTCGGCTTCGCCGGCGCGGCGGGCTTCGTTGTGGGGGGTGTCCTGGCGGATCGCGTCCAGGAGCAACTGCCATTCGACGACGTACGGGTTCGCCTCGCGCTGGCCGAACTCCCACGTGACCTTCTCCTTGACCATGTCGTGGCCCTGGTAGATCCGCGGCTTGGGGTCGGAGAGATTCGTCATGAGAATCGCCGAGCCCTTCGAGCCGTGCGCGTAGTCGGCGTAGGTGTTCCAGCAGCCGCTGATGTGGCGGGAGAAGGCGAACAGCTTCGTGCCGTCGGCGAACGTGTATTCGACCGTGTAGTGGTCGAACTGGTTGCCCGCCTGCTCGTAACAACGGCCGCCCATCCCCTGGGCCGATACCGGCCACGCCCCCTTCGCCCAGCAGGCCACGTCGATGTTGTGGCAGTGCCAGTCGATGAAGAACCCGGACGATACCCAGGTGAAACTGTTGGGATGCCGGAGTTGGAAGACCAGCTCGTTGTCGTCGGCCGGCCGCCGCGGGCAATGGACCGGCCCGTGGACGCGGTAGATCCGCAGCATGTCCACCTCGCCGATGGCCCCATCGTGGATCCGGCCGATGACTTCCTCCCGGGCCTGCGAGTGCCGCCACATGAAGCCGACGCCGACCTTCAGGTTCTTCTTCTCCGAGAGTTCGGCCGCCTGGAGCCAACGGCGTACCGCGGGCGAGTCGGCGGCGAACGACTTTTCGGCGAACACGTTGACGCCCTTGCCCACCGCGTACTCGAACATCATCGGACGGAAGGCGGCGTGCGTGGTCAGCAGCACCACGTCGCCGGGCCCGAGACAATCGATCGCCTTCTTGTAGGCGTCGAACCCGACGAATTGCCGTTCCGCGGGCACGTCGACCTTGTCGGCAAAGCCGTTGGCCAGCCGGCCGAGGCTGCCGGTGAGCCGATCCTCGAACAGGTCGGCCATGGCCACCAGCTTGACCGGGCCGCCGGTGGTCGACAGCGCGTTGGCCACGGCGCCGGTCCCGCGTCCGCCGCAGCCGACCACGGCCAGCCGGATCGTGTTGTCTTCTGCGGCGTGACAGTTCGGAACGGCCACGCCCGCCAGCGCCGAAGCGGCCGCGACGCGCCCGGAGGTTTTCAGGAACTCGCGCCGGGATTTCCAGTGGGACAACGTCTTGGAACCGTTTGTGCTCATCGGGAACTCCTTGGAATCGGGTTTGTAGGTCAGGCCGTGCCCAACGGCACTAAGTTTGTCTTGACATAAAACGAGTCCTCGCGGATGTAGGTTGTTTTTCCACAACAACTTGTCCACGGAGGACTCGAACGTGTTCATGGATGAACCTAGGTGTAATGTATGGAACGAAATACGTCAACACGGATTACGGGCTTTCGGCAAACTGCTGCCGGCGGCGGTGTTTGGGGAAGCTGCGGCGGAAGCGGGCATTTCGCTCGGTTGCAGCGCGCTGCGGCTGCCCAACTTGGCATGGCTGGCCATCGCGTCCGCCCTGCACAACACCTTTTCTTTCGCCGCCGTATTGACCTTGACCTTGACCTTGCGTTGGTTGATGGATTCGGAGCATTGGAGCACGTCGAATCTGGCCAAAAGCCGACGAAATTCGCAACGGCGGGCCAGGCGTCGAGGGCCCAAACGTTCTCGGCACGATCCGCGGGGAAAGGACACGACCGTGGTGACCGAGGAGGCCTTCGTGCAAGCACGCCAGCGGATTCCTCTGAAATTCCGGCTGTGTTTGTTGCTGGTCTTGGGGCGGCGATTCCAGGTTCAACACGACCGCTGGTTGCGATGGAACGACTTTCGGTTGTTGGCTCTGGACGGCTCGCTGGTGGATTTGCCCAACTGGAAAGCGTTGGGCGACCATTACGGCAGAGCCCAAAACGGCGGAGGCCCGCTCCATCCTCAAGCCCGCATGGTGATGTTGCAATTTCCTCTGGCCCGGATGCCCTGGCGCTACGAGTTGTGTCCTTTCAGCCAAGGCGAACGAACCGTGGCGGGCCGCCTGCTGATCGACCTGGCCCTGAACGATTTGGTGCTGATGGACCAGGGCTTCTGGAGTTACGGCCTGTTCCGGCAGATCCAGAACCAGGGAGCGTTTTTCGCGATTCGTTTGTTTCCCCAAGTGCGTTCGAAGACGCTCAAGAAGCTGGGCAACAAAGACCGTCTCGTGCAGTGGACGCCTTCGGCTCGCAAGTGGCGGCAAGCCGGCTTGCCCCCCTCGATCCGATTGCGGGTGATCGACTATCGGATTCCCGGCTTCCGTCCCAGCGCCGTGGTGACGAACGTTCTGGATCCCCGTCGCATCTCGCACCAGCAGTGGGTGCACATGGCCACCGAGAACGAGGAGGGGAATCTGCGGCTTGGCCAAGGGCTTTATCATCGGCGTTGGGAAATCGAGACGACGTTTTCCGAACTGAAAGTCGTTCAAGGGATGGAGCG
>DATLAN010000232.1:0-3540 GCA_035527455.1 Thermoguttaceae bacterium | reverse complement strand
ACCAGGTCATCGAAACCCGGCAGGCCGACCTGGTCGCCGGCGTCGCACCGGACGCCGACGCCATCCACCCGAAGTACCAAAACGTCTGGTCCCGCCGCTACATCGACGCGCTCATCCTCCGCGACGAGAACACCGACCCGGCCACCGACGACCAGTGCGACAACGGTCGCATCTTCTACCTGGCCGACGCGAACTTCAACGTCACGGCCATCGTCGGCGAATCCTCCCGGGGCGAAGAAGACTGGGCGGTCCGCGAGCGCTATGTCTACACCCCCTACGGCGCCCTAACGATCCTCGACGCCGACTTCGCCCCCGTCCCCGGCAACACATCCGCCCACGCCACCACCACCCTCTACACCGGCCGCCGCCTCGACGCCGAAACGGGCCTGTACTATTACCGCGCCCGCTACTATCATGCCCAGCTAGGCAGGTTCAACGGCCGCGATCCGATCGCCTACGGCGGCGGAGATGAGAATCTGTATCGATATGTCGGGAACTCGCCAACGAATGCCGTCGATCCAAGCGGACTGTTCAAAGAACTCCTCGACCGAGTTTTCGGGGCGGTGAAGCGTGCCGTGGCCCGCAACCCGTGGTTATTCACACCTGATTCGATGAGCACAACCGAGGTCTTGGCTTATGCGTCCTTAACGGCTGGGGAAATGATTACAGTGGGGGACGATTATTGGGAGTCTTGGATAGAGGATAAGGAGCACTACGTGAGTGCGAAGAACGTCGGGGAATTGATTGCGGGAGTGAAGGCCAAGAAATCCGAGTTGTGCGCGGATTGCATCGGCACACTGGAAATCACTGGCCATCGCACAGATGACGGGATATCTATAGAGCCAACGCATGAATCATGCGGGAGACTTCAAAGCCTCGGAAATCCTGGTGTTTGGTACTTGTTATGGGACGGAGCCCAAGTGCAGAAACGTGCAACGCTTGACTGCTTGATGTGGTTCACGGACGGTGGGATTGCGGAGTCTTGCGGTTTTCCATCTCGTCGCGGTCCCATTGTGGCTGAGATTTTGCACAATTACTGTTTCAGTTAGCCTGCGGCAGTAACGAAAAATGGCCCTCCGTGTGTCCTTTCGTCTTCACCACGCAACGCGTTTGTGGTAAACGAAAGGTATTCACAAACACCACACACAGAGGACCAACGGCATGATACTTCCCAGCGACATGGAGGTCCAGATCCCCTTGATCCATTTCGTCGAATCGGACGACTTGTACCTCGAAACTCAGGAGGACGTGTTCTGGTTCAGCCTGCTGCGGGATCTCGATTGGCCCTCGTTGCGTCTCGTGGCGGCCCGCTACTACGAAGGCTTGTGGCAATTCAACGAGCAGCAGGCCAAAGCCCGCGCCGAGCGATCGGCGACCACCGGCGTTGCCAATTCCGAGACGCCCGAGGACGCCACCTACCGCCTGCTGTTCGAGCGGCCCACCTTGTGCGAGGATGCCCCGATCCTGCACGAACCGGAGTTGCTTCAGCCGTCGCCGATCTACGTTGATCCGGGCACGTTGCGGCCCGGGCGAACACCGATTCGTTTCGCTGGCCGGGCGCCGAAGTGTTTCTTTGCCATGTTCAAGGCTTTCATGGGCGTGGCCGTTTGTGGAAGCCCGCCGGAGCCGCAGTTTGTTCGGCAGAAGCTGATCGACAACCCGTCCTTTGCTCGGACTTGTGGATTCACGTTGCCCGATCCGCGGCGTGGCTATCGCCAAAGCGACGTCCCCAGCCTTCGCAAGCTGGAGCAGTTTGACCAGATCATGAGCGACAACGGCCTGTGGGGCGAGGCCGCCGTGGGGCAAGTCGCCAAGAACCTCAAAGAAGGTTTCATCAAGTTGGAGCCCACGTTGGTTCACGACACGACCCATTACCAAGCGTTTTCCTCAATGCGGGTCGTGGACTTGCCCGAGGGTAAAGAAGAGCCATCATCCAACGACGTGAAACCGGACGAAACGAAGGCTGACGTCGGCAATCCAACCACGACCAAGCGCCGGAAGAAGAAAAAGAAGAAGCGGAAATCCCACCCGAAAACGATCAAAACGTGCAAGTGTCCCGACTGGGCGAACTGCCCGCATCCGTGGGTCAGCGCCGATGAGGGTGCCGGCACGGTCGTCAAGTCGACGGGCAAGATGTATTGGGCGCACAAGGCATCGACGATCAGCTTCGCGAATCAGGAAATTCTCCTCGACGCGGTGGCGATGACCGATGCCGCCAGTCATGACTCGCAAAGCCTGCCGGACCATGTGGCCCGGGTTTTCACGCTTCATCCCGACTTGAAGCCGGTGATCAAGCGGGTCTTGGACGATGGGGCGGCCGACGACCAAAGCTTGAAGGACTTTTTCCAGACGGAGTGGGAGATCGAGTTGCTGGCGCCGATCAATCCGCGTCGGCGCGGGCCGATCACCAAAAACGTTCCTCGTGGGATCGACCACCTCACGCCGATCGGGACACCGGTTTGTCGTCAGGGCTATCCGCTGGAGTTTCTCACCTGCCGCCACGACACTCGGAAGTTTGTCTTCCAGGCGCCTTCGGGCGAAGACGGGATTCCCGTTTGTTGGCAGTGCCCGGCACGCTCGCAATGTTACCGCGGAAACGCGGGAGCGCGTCGCGTGACGATCGGCTTCGAGCGGCTGCCGTGGCTGGATCCGGGATTTCCTCAGGTCTCCAAGCGGTTTGCCAAGGTCATGGCTCGACGAACGGTGATCGAACGACTTCACAAGTTGATGAAGTTCGATTTCGGCGACGACCGGCTGAGTAAGCGCGGCACGAAGTCATTCCAAGCTCGGTTGGACAAAACGCTGCTGGCGATGCACTTGGCGCTGGCCCACGGCTGAGAGCCGTCCCATCGCTCTGAATCCGACCGGCAAACCCGGCTCGCCACCTCCGGCAGCGTAAAGGGTGCGCCCTTGGGTCCGCTGCGGACAGCCTCAGCCACGATGTCACACCACGAACTCAAGCCAACTCCTCTCTTCCGGCTTCCCAACTCCCGTGAAAACCCCTTCACGCCCACTCCAAGCAATTCATGCGTCGGCTCTATAAGCAAAGGGGGTGCGCCACTACCACGACATCTCATTAATAGACCGCCCAACATAGCCGGCGCAATCACTCCAGTTAATGCCGAATATGTCGGCAATGAGTTGAAGAACAGCAAGGTGTTGTGCGATCCATGCGTAATCATCCTGAACGGTTGCCAAGTTGGGCTAACCGCCAAATTCAACAAGGAGAAGGGGCCAACTTGGCAACAGGTATTGGCGAATACTGTTTTGGTTCAGCGTAACGTTGAGTTTCGGGTTGCTGGAGTTAGCGAGTTGAACGTGGACTAAAGGCAGTGTTTTCTGGACTGGGGGACCAGTCCCCCAGACCCCCTGAGGTTTATCGCATTACGCCAAAAGCATGGGGGAAGAGACCGACGGCGCCGATTGAGGCGCCGTCGGCCCTTGCTTCCGGACCTGGGGCGGCGCTCGGGTCGCACCTCTGCGTTGCCCTATCCTCCGCCCAGGCATCGTCAGTATAGCATGGCGTTCCCCGGGCCGCAT
>DATLAN010000231.1:0-3988 GCA_035527455.1 Thermoguttaceae bacterium | reverse complement strand
CAGAGATCCAGCCCATCGCGGCGCCCATCCTGGACGACTCCCACAAGCTGACGCCCAAGTCCAGCATCGAGTTCAGGCGGGTCGGCGTCCCCCAGGCCATGTACTACCGCGACCTGTTCGCCCATCGCCTGGGCACCACGTCGGCCTCGGAGCACTTCGTCCTGCTGCTGGATGGACGGGTCGCCGGCGTCGTCGGTTTCGGATCGGCGTTTTCCCGGACGTTCCAACAGCGCCAGGACGGCCGCGCCTACATGACCGAAATGTACGGGTTCACCGCACCGAGCGAACGCTACCCGCGCCTGAACCGCCTGCTGATGATGCTCATTTGCAGCCAGCAAATGCACGCCCTCTGGCGGCCGCGGGAAACGCCCGTCCAGCGGTACGCCGGGATCTCGACCACCTGCCTCTGCCAACACCCGGAGCTCAAGATCAATCGCGGCATCCTGAAGCTGGTCAGCCGCGAGCGGCAGAAGAACGCCCTGTGGAAACTCTCGTATACGGCCGAGTGGCGCAAGGAGACCTTCGCCGAGGCCCTTCAGCGATGGCTCAAGACACACGGCAGCGAAAAGCAATCGAGGCTCAAATGACCGACCGGACGAACCCCCTCGACACCCTCACCGCGAGCGGCCGCGTGGAGCGACTGCTCGACCTGGGGAGCGGCCTGGAACTGTGGCGGGTACACATCGACGAGCTCCGCGAGCAGGACCGCAACGCCCAGACGATGGACCCCGAGACGTTCAACCGGCTGGCCGAAAACATCGCCCGCGACCGGCGCCTTGAGGCGCTCCCCTTCTGCGCGGCCCGGGTCGCCGGCGGCAAGCCGCGGGTGGAGATTGTCAGCGGACACCACCGCGTGCGCGCCGCCCGCAAGGCGAACCTCTTGCAGATCCACGTCCTGGTGGACGTGACCGACCTCGCGCGTAGCGCCGTGGTCAGCAAGCAGCTTGCCCACAACGCGATCGTCGGCAAGAGCGACGAGCAGGTCCTCGCCGAGCTCTTCGCGGAAATGGACGACTTGCAGGACATGATTGCGTCCCACGTCGACCCGTTCAAGCTCGGCATCTTCGAGCCGCTTGCGGCCCCGCCGATCGAGCCGATCGCCCTGGACCTGGAGGGCAAGACGATCGCCTTCGCCTTTCTCCCCAGTCAGCTTCAGGACTTCGACGAGCTGTGCAAGGCCCTCCCCCCATGCGACGAGCTGCGCATCCTGCCGGCCGAGGACCTGGCGAAGTTCGAGGAGAGCCTCCGGCGGGTGGGCCGGACCTGCAACATCAAGGCCCTCGGGTCGATCGTCTCCAGGATGTGCGACATCGCCCGGGAGTGGCTGGACGCGCAACCTGAACCGGAACCCCAGCCAGCGGCTCGGCGCAAGCCAGGGCGCAAAGGGGGCGGCCAGAAGGCCAAACCAGCCGGACCCCGGAAGAAGCCGGCCACCTCGGCGATCGAGGCGTTCGCCGAGGCCCAGCGCAGGGCCCAGCGGGGCGACGAGTGATGGCAGCCCAAGACGATCCAGACCGGGCCCTGGAGCTGGCCGACCAGGCAATGCGCGGCGGCTGGGACGTTCCGGCGGCGATCCGCCAATGGGCCCCCCGGGCGATGGCCAAGATGGCGGTCGACGACCAGGTCCCTTGGCCCCAGCGGTTCCGGGCCCTGGAGCTGGTCCTGCGCATGATCCGGGACAGCCCCGCCGGCCCCGGCGCCCAGCCCGACGCCGCCGACACCTCGGCGGCCGACGAACTCGACGCCACGCGCGCCCAACTGCTTCCCCTTGGACTCGGCACCGACGATGACAGCACCTCCGAACTCGCCAGGCGGGCGGTCCTCGAAATCCTCAACCTCCGCGGACGCCTACCGCCGCCACAAGGAGCGGACGGCTAGACGGCAGCGCCGGATCAGCCTGGCCGGCCGCGAGATCGGAGCGCTCCCGCCGATCCAGGACCCGGCACGTCGCGAGGAGGCCACCCGCTCGCTGGCGTTTTATCTGAAGGCGTACTTCCCGCTGACCTTCGACCTGCCCTGGTCGCCGGATCACCTCCGCGTGATCGCGCGGATCGAGCTGGCCGCCACCCGCGGCGGCCAGTTCGCCATGGCCATGCCCCGCGGGTTCGGCAAGACGAGTACCTGCGAAGGCGCGGCGTTGTGGTCCGTGTCCACGGGCCGGCAGGATTTCGTCCTGCTCGTCGGCGCCACTCGGCCGGCCGCGCTGGAAATGATGGACTCGATCCGCAGGGAGTTGGAGGGGAACGAGCTACTGCTGGCCGACTGGCCCGAGATCGTTTACCCGATCCGCTGCCTGGCCGGCATCACGAACAAGCAGAAGGGCCAACTTTGCCACGGGCGCCGTACCCATGTCCAGTGGGGCAAGCAGCAGGTCGTCTTGCCCGCGATCCCCGGGAGCCTGGCCTTCGGCGCCATCCTCCGCGTGGCTGGGATCACCGGCCGGATCCGCGGGGAGAAGTTCAAGCGTCCCGACGGTCGGCCCGCCCGCCCCGGCCTGGTGATCGTTGACGATCCGCAGACCGACCAGTCGGCCGACTCCCCGGCGCAGTGCGCCAAGCGGGAGCGCATCCTCTCCGGCACGATCCTCTACCTGGGCGGCCACAAGCGCAAGATCGCGGCGGTGTGCCCCTGCACCGTGATCCGCCCGGGCGACGTGGCCGACAACATCCTCGACCCGGAAAAGCACCCCGAGTGGCACGGCGAGCGGACCAAGATGGTGTACCGTTTTCCGGCGAACCTCAAGCTCTGGGATCGGTACGCCGAGATCCTCCGCACGTGCCAGCGCGAGAAGCGCCCCACCGTCGAGGCGACCGAGCTCTACCGCGAACACCGCGCGGCGATGGACGAAGGGGCGAAGGTCGCCTGGCCGGAGCGCTTCGACGACGACGAAATCTCCGGCCTCCAGCACGCGATGAATCTCAAGATCCGCGACGAGGCGGCCTTCTTCGCCGAGTGCCAGAATGAGCCGATGGTCGAGGACATCGGCCAGGAGGACCAGCTCAAGCCCGACGAGATCGCCCGCAAGCTCTCCGGCTACAAGCGGGGCCAGGTCCCGCTCAAGTGCAATCTGCTGACCGCGATGATCGACGTGCACGACAAGCTGCTGTACTGGGTCGTCTCCGCGTGGGGGCAAGCGTTCACCGGGCAGGTGATCGACTACGGCGCATACCCGGACCAGCGGCGGTCCTACTTCACCCTCCGCGACGCGCGGATGTCGATGCAGACCAAGAAGCCCGGGGCGGGCAAGGAGGCGGCCATCTTCGCCGGCCTGGAACACCTGATCGAGGAGCTGATGGCGCGGGAGTGGCAGCGCGAGGACGGCCAACTGCTGCGAATCCGCCTGCTGCTCGTCGACGCCGCCTACCTTCCGGACGTGGTCTACCAGGCGGTCCGCGTGTCCCCGTTCGCGGCGATGATCCTGCCCTCGCGCGGCCTGTCGATCACCGCCGCCAACAAGCCGTTCAGCGAGTACAACAAGAACCCGGGCGACAAGATCGGCCACTACTGGCGGCTGCCGAGCGTCCGCGGCAAGCGCCTGATCCCCACGGTGCAGATCGACACGAATTATTGGAAGAGCCGCTTGCGCGACCGCTGGCGGGTCCCGCGCGGGGACAAGGCCAAGGGCTCCCTGGAGCTGTGGGGCAAGAAGCCGGCCGAGCACCGCCTCTACGCGGATCACCTGGCCGCCGAGTACTTCACCCGGACCCTGGCCCGCGGCCGGACGGTCGACGAGTGGAAACCGCGCCCGGGCAACCCGGACAACCACTGGCTGGACTGCACCGTCGGCAACCTGGTCGCGGCATCCCTGTGCGGCATCAGGCTCGCCTCGGCCGAGGCCACCCGGGGGCGGCTCCGCGGCCGCCGAGCGAATCGAGTCACCTACCTAAGCCTCTGAGGAGACACCCATGGCAAAGCAAACCAAACGGCCGCCCGTCGACCAGGTCGAGGCCCCCAAGAGCCGCTGCCGCAAGTGCGGCAGCACCGAGCG
>DATLAN010000230.1:0-2252 GCA_035527455.1 Thermoguttaceae bacterium | reverse complement strand
GTCGGGCGGTCATTCTGAAAGCCGTCAAGAAGGGGTCGGATTCCGGTGCGGTTGTTCTTCGGCGGCTGTTAATCTGGCGAAATTCGGAAAGCCTTGCCGGTTATTCCGGTTATTCAGCCGCTTGCTCGCAAAATGTTCCGGTCGGGCAACCCGTGCGTCAAGTTCCGGTTGCACCGTCTCCGATGACTCTATTACCTGTACCGGTCGTAACGGGCGCGGGATCGCGCGGCCGGGCCGGCGCGGCGGGAGTTCCCGTCGGCTGATCGCGATAAGGTCACTTCATAGGGAGGGATATCGATGAAGAACCCCGTGCGAATTTGGACCGTTGCCCTGGGGGCCGCCGCTTGGGCCATTGCCGCGGGCGGCGTCCTCGCGGAAGAACTCACCACGCGGACCGCCGCGGCCGGACGACAGCGCGTTCGGGCCGAGCTGACCGTGGCCATGGCGGACGGGAAACTGACCGAGCAAGAGCGGGACGAGATCCTGCGACTGGCCGAGAAGATGTTGCCCGGCAACGAGGAACGGGCCGTTCGCGAGTCGCTCGGCCGAATGCCGGTGGACGCCGACGACGCCGACTCGACCACGCCGGCCGGCAACGCCGGCAGCGCGACCAGGTCGAGAGTGAGCACGAGCATCGAACCGATCACTCGACTCGCGCTGCTCCAGGCCGACGACGGCCAGCCGATCGAAATCACGCCCTACGACTCGCAGGCGGACATGGAGGAGACCGTGAGTCCGTTCCGGGAGGAGGGTCCTTTCGTGGAAAACGGGGACGAGCAGTACATGTCGGCGGACGAGATCGTGGGACTCTGGCCCGACACGGAGACCTTCTACGACGGCCTGTTCTCCTTCTACGCCGACGGTCTAAGACACATCAGCTTCACGACGTCGGTCGATGCGTTCAAAGGGCCCATGGATCTGGACAACGCCAACGGCAACTTCGGCTATCAGTTCGGCATCAACGCCGGTTTTCCCGCGGTCAGGTGCTTGGGGGTCGGCGTCCAGGCCGGTACCAGCGTGGTGATGTCCGATCTTCAAGGCACGTCGTTCACCGGCAGCAGCATACGCACCCAGAACTTCACCACCGTGGGCTTGAACCATCGTTTGCGCGTGGGGGCCCAACACTTCAAGTGGGGCTTCGCGTTCGACTGGCTCCACGACGAGTACTATTCGTCGTTTTCGATGGGCCAGTGGCGGATCAAGGCGGCTTATGAACTGACTCCCTTCAGCGAGGTGGGCGCCTGGGCCTGCATCCCCAACGACGGCCACCGCGCGCTGCTGACCGACGGGGAAACGCGAGTCTACAACGATTTCGAGCCGATTGCCCAAGGCAACTTCTACTATCAACGCTGCCTGGAGAACGGGATCAACACGACCGTCTGGCTGGGACTTGCCGGGGAGCCGGGCGAGGTCGTTTTCGGCGGCGACGCCCGCGTGCCCATCAGCGAACGATTCTCGCTGTTCGGCAACTTCAACTACATTTTGCCCAGCGCGTCGGGCATCGCGGGTCAGGACGAGGAGATGTGGAACCTGTCGCTGGGGATCGAGTTCACGCCCGTCTGCGGCTCGAACTACTGCCAGTCCCGCCGGTTCGGCCCCTTCCTGCCCCTGGCCAACAACGGCACGTTCGGCATCCGGCGGTTCTAGCCCGTAGTAGTACGGCTATCGGTTCATGTCAGGCAGTGGATGTTCAGACGAGCTGCATTGTCGCCGTGTGGTGCTCGACGTTGATCGACGGTCGCCCACTACTTGGCTGGATCGTGATCCTTCCCGTCGTCTGCACGCGGTGACACCGCCGATCTTGTCGGTGAGTCGTGCGCCGGGTGCCACTCAACGCCGTTAACCCTTTTTTTGCGCGTGCAGCACGAGTTGTTTGGCGGACGTCTCTGCCGGGGGGGCGATCCGGTGGACGTTGTTCACTTGGACGAACCGCCGCTTGTTCCGATCAGCTCAACCATGGCCCGCCCCATCGCCTCACCGATGTCCATGTAGGTCTCGGCGTTGCCGCCGTAGTGGCTGTTGGAGGCGCCCCCGTAACAGAGGGGCTTGCTGTAAACGGTGGCGACGGCGCCCTTGAACTCGGGGTACTTGCCCGACTTGCCGTCGATCGAGAACATGGCGTCGAGGATGAGACCTTCGTTGCCTGTGGCGCCCTTCTCGGTCTGGCCGAGCGTGGCAACAACGAACTTCGCGTTCGGCGCATTGAAGTCCTTGCGCAGCTGCTTGATGAAATGGACAAGATTCTGCTCGTA
>DATLAN010000229.1:0-5390 GCA_035527455.1 Thermoguttaceae bacterium | reverse complement strand
GTTTTTTCGTAACACTTCAGCCAAATGGTAGCCGGATTCGCAAGAATTCGGGCGTTGCCCAGTTTCACGCGAAATGGCCCGAATTCTTGCGAATCCGGCTACCATTCGATGCCGACGGCAGATGGCTTAGCAGTTACGTTTTTTCCCGGTCCGCCTTCCGGCTGTAGCTTTCGTAACGGCCGTGTCGCGTGCGGGGGATCCAACGAGGGCGCAAACGGGGTATTCCGCGAAAGGCTCGGTCAATCTTCGGGCCGCAATGGACCGATCCAAGAATGGGGGGGCGGAAAGTCCGCGCGCCGGTTGTTTGGTTTGTGTCGGCGACCTATAATTGTTACACTAGTATTGGATGGGTGGGTTCCAGTCCGGTCTGCCAAGAGTGGAGAGTGCTTTGTCGGCTAAGCCCAAGATCCTCCTGATCGGCGACTCCCAAGCCAATATCGAGCAGATGCTGACCCAGGCGGTCCACCCACACGAGGTGGTCACCGTGCAGAGCCCGATGCGGGCGTTGGCCCTGCTCAGCCGCGAGAAGTTCGCCGGGGTCTTTGTCAGTTCCGAGCACCTCCAGCGGGCCTTCGAGATCGGCAAGCTCCTGCAGAACGAGCAGATTCTGGAGGGCATGCCCGACGGGGCCGTGCTGCTGGACAGCGAGAATACGATTGTCTGGAGCAACGGCCGGCTGTGCGAGTGGACCGGCTGCGAGTCGGTGGTGGGACAGAATTTCTACGCCGTCTTGGGGAGTCCCGAGATCCTCGGCCCGGACTTCTGCCCTTTCCACACGGCGTTGGCGACCGGGCAGGGAACCAGCTCGACGTTGCGAGTCGAGGAGAACCGGTATTTCCACGTTCACGCGGTCCCCGTGCGCGAGGTGGACACCGCTGCGCGGCACCTGATCGTCACGGTCCGCGACGTGACCGTGGAGATGCACCAGCAACAGAAGCTGGCCGCCATTCACCAGGCCGGTCAGGAATTGGCCGATCTGACGCCCGACGAGCTGTTCGAGATGGCGGTGAAGGACCGGATCGAACTGCTGAAGTCCAATATCCTCCACCACACCCAGGACCTTTTGCACTTCGAGGTAGTCGAGGTTCGTCTCCTGGACCAGAAGACCGGCCGGCTGGAGCCCTTGTTGTCGGTGGGAATGTCGTTGGAGGCGGCGAGTCGGACGCTTCACGCCCTGCCGCAGAAGAACGGCGTGACCGGTTTCGTGGCAGCCACCGGCAAGAGTTACCTGTGCGAGGACACGACCGAAGACCCGCTGTATCTGGAAGGTGCCCCGGGTGCCCAGAGTTCGCTCACGGTGCCCTTGGTATTGCACGACGAGGTGATCGGCACGTTCAACGTGGAGAGTCCGGAACCGAAGGCGTTCAGCGAAAGCGACCTGCAGTTTTTAGAGATCTTCAGCCGTGACGTGGCGGTGGCGCTGAACCAGTTGGAACTGCTGGCGGCGGAGAAGATGAGCACCGCGGCGGAGAGTTGCGAAGCGATTCACAGTGCGGTGGCCTTGCCGGTCGACGAGATCCTCAACGACGCGGTCAACGTGATGGAACGTTACATCGGCCACGAACCCGAGGTGGTCGAGCGGCTGCAACGGATCCTCCGCAACGCCCGGGACATCAAGCAGGTGATCCAGAAAGTGGGGCAGAAGATGGTTCCCGCCGAGGCCCATCCGCAGGCGCTGCAAATCGACGAACGGCCGTGTTTGCGCGGTCGCCGGGTGCTGGTCGTGGACGCCGACGAAGGAGTCCGCAGCGCCGCCCACGCGCTGCTGGAGCGATACGGCTGCGTGGTCGAAACGGCCCACGCCGGGGCCGAAGCGATCTACATGGTCCGAGCGTTGGCCGATGATTCCTACGACGCGATGATCGCCGACATCCGTCTGCCCGACATGACCGGATACGACTTCATGCTCAAGCTCCAGGAGATCGTCGATCCGGTGCCGCTGGTGCTGATGACCGGTTTCGGCTACGACCCGGGCCACTCGATCGTCAAGGCCCGCCAGGCCGGACTGCAGGCGGTCCTGTACAAGCCGTTCCGCCTGGACCAGTTGGTCAGCACGGTCGAGCAGATCATCCGATCGCCCGGACCGGTGGGGCAGACGTAGTCGCCCACTTCCTGACGACTGCCGACGACGAATCCCATGGACATCATCCTCCTGCTGTGGGCTCTGATCGGACACGCGTTCCTCTGGGTCGCCCTGGTCAACCGTATCCACGGCACGGCGATGCCGCACGGGGCGTCGCGCTCGCTGACCCTGCTGTGTCTGGCCTGCCTGGTGCTGTTGCCGGTCGGGTTTGGTTTGTGGTGTTTTTCTTCGGGCCTGGCCGCCCCGGAAGGGCTCGCCTGGCCGGACGTTCCTTGGCCCGTCCTGTTTTACTTGGGCACCTGCTGGGTGGCCGCGGCGATGAGTGTCGTGTGGTGGGTAGGGCGGGTCGCCGTGAATCGCCCACCGCACCTGCTCCGCTTCCATCGCACGCGGTCGGTCCAACTCGACGAGGATGCCGCCCGCCAGCAGCCCCGGCATTTCCTGGTTCGACTGCCGGGCAACGAAATCCTGCAACTGGACGTGACCGAACGGGCGATCGACGTGCCGCGGCTGGCTTCCGCGCTGGATGGATTGTCGATCGTGCACGTTTCCGACTTCCATTTCACCGGCCGCGTGGCCAAGCCGTATTTTCAGGAGGTCGTCCGGCGGTGCAATCGGATCGACGCCGACCTGGTGGCGATCACCGGCGACCTGGTCGATCACTCCGACTTCATCGACTGGATCCCCGACACGCTGGGCCGGCTTCGCGCCCGGCACGGCG
Source organism: Thermoguttaceae bacterium (assembly GCA_035527455.1). Lineage (GTDB taxonomy): Bacteria > Planctomycetota > Planctomycetia > Pirellulales > Thermoguttaceae > DATLAN01. Next base: position 2,586 of record DATLAN010000229.1, on the reverse strand, counting down.
TCTATTTCGTCCTGGGCAATCACGACGTCCGCGTGGACACCGACCGGCTTCGGCGGGTGCTGAAGCGCAACGGGTTGATCGATCTGGGCGGCCGTTGGCTGCAAGTGGACGTCTGCGGCGAGCCGGTCATCCTGGCCGGCAACGAGCTGCCGTGGATCGTGCCGGCGGCCGATATGCGGTCCTGCCCCCCGCGGACCGCTGACGGCGGACCGTTGCGGATCGTGCTTTCCCACAGTCCCGACCAACTCGGCTGGGCCCAGGCCCGGGACGTCGATCTGCTCTTGGCCGGCCATACGCACGGCGGCCAAATCCGTTTCCCGTTGATCGGCCCGATTTTTTCTCCCAGTTCCGCGGGCGTGAAGTACGCCTCGGGCCTGTTCTACGCCCCGCCGACGATCATGCACGTCACCCGGGGCCTGTCCGGCGAGTTGCCCGTGCGTCTGAATTGCCCACCGGAGATGGCCCATCTGATGCTGCACGCCCTTCCACGGCCCGAGAACGGGATCGGTGGGGCTCATGATGCTCTGCCGTACCGAAAGCCCCAGAGTCTTGCGATATCCGTTTCCCGGCCTCCAGCCCCACCCGGACGGGTTGAATGAGTGTGTGAATCATCTCGGCCGGCTCCCATTCGGCCGGCAACGACGAGCGTGGCCAGGATGGCACGTTTGACCAGCGTCGGTATTTTGCGTATGCTTGGGTGTAGCTGTAATGGTAATCGGGTCCCATGCGGTGAGGAGTCCAGATAGTGAGTGGAATCGTCGTCGAACTGATCCCGGACCCGGAACAGGGGGGATATACCGCCCGGATTCCGGACATCCCGGCGTACGGTGAAGGGGAAACGGAAGAAGAGGCTATCGCCGACTTGCGGGAAGCGATTCGAGGCTACATCGATGCCTTCGGTTTGGAGGATGCCCTTGGCCGAATCGCCTCGCCGACGATTCGTCATCTCGACTGGGACCTGACGGAGTTGGCTCGTGGCTAAGCTGCCTCGCCCCAGTGGAAGCGACATGGTGCTCTTCTTGCAGCGACAGAGATTCGCGTTGATCCGGGTTCGTGGAAGTCACCACTATTTTCGACGCGGGGAGCAGCGCACATCGGTTCCGGTGCATGGGAACCGTTCGCTGAAGATCGGTACGTTGCGCAGCATCCTTCGCGACATTGGCATGACGCCGGCTGAATTCGCGGAACTGTGGTGATGGGCCTACGGCGCGGCCGGTTGACAAGCCCCGGGTTAGCGGTAGCATTTAGATTGTCCGGCCTGAAGCCCACCCAAGTCGATCTACGCGGCCGGCACACGAGGTCACGCCCGAAGAGAACGCCCAAAACCATGACCCAAATCGAACAGGCCCGTCAAGGCGTCATCACGCCCGAAATGGAGGAAGTGGCACGAAGCGAGCAGCTCGATCGGGAGTTGGTGCGCGACGAGGTAGCGCGGGGGCGGATGGTCATTCCGGCCAACGAGGTTCACCTCCAGAAGGGGCTCCGGCCGATCGGGATCGGGATCGCGGCCCGCACGAAGATCAACGCCAACATCGGCAAGTCGGCCCTCTCCAGCGACACGGAGTGCGAGCTGGAGAAGCTCTTTCTGGCCGTGCGATACGGGGCCGATACGGTGATGGACCTTTCGACCGGCGAGTCGATCGAGGCGGTTCGCCGCCGGATCATCGAGGCGGCCACCGTGCCGGTCGGCACCGTGCCCATTTACGAGATGGCCCAGCGGCTCGACGACATTGTCGAGATGCGCCCGCAGGACTTCCTCGACGTGGTCGAAGAACAGGCACGGCAGGGCGTCGATTACATGACGATCCACTGCGCCGTCTTGCGCGAGCACTTGCCGCTGACCGATAAGCGTTTGACGGGCATCGTCAGCCGCGGCGGATCGCTGGCGGCGAAGTGGATGACGGCGCACCGGCAGGAGAATCCTTTCTACACGCACTTCGACGACCTGTGCGACATCATGCACCGCTACGACGTCACCTGGAGTCTCGGCGACGCGTTGCGGCCCGGCTCGCTCGCCGACGCCAGCGACGAGGCCCAGTTCGCCGAATTGAAGGTGATGGGCGAATTGGCCCGCCGTGCCCGGCAGAGGAACTGCCAGGTGATGATCGAAGGGCCGGGCCACGTGCCGATGGACCAGATCGAGATGAACGTGCGGCGGGAGATGGAGTGGTGCGACGAGGCGCCGTTCTACGTATTGGGTCCGGTCGTGACCGACGTGGCGCCCGGCTACGATCACATCACCAGCGCGATCGGGGCGGCGATGGCCGCGTGGCACGGCGCGGCGATGCTCTGCTACGTGACCCCGAAAGAGCACCTCGGCCTGCCCAACGCGGAGGACGTTCGGCAGGGCGTGATCGCTTACAAGATCGCCGCCCACGCGGCCGACGTCGCCCGGCGTCGGGTGGGTGCCCGGCAGCGAGACGACGCGATCAGCAAGGCCCGGGCCGAGTTCGACTGGGAGGAGCAGTTCCGCCTCTCGCTCGATCCGGAAACCGCCCGGCAAATGCGCGAGGAGACTTTGCCTGGCGCCGAGTACGGACAGTCGCCTTATTGCAGCATGTGCGGCCCGAAATTCTGCTCGATGAA
>DATLAN010000228.1:0-32322 GCA_035527455.1 Thermoguttaceae bacterium | reverse complement strand
GACCCGAAGTTCACCGCCGAGCACCGCGGCGACCTGCTCGGCGGAGTGACGGTGATCGAGGGCGTCGACCGTAGCGGTCGGAAGATCACGGCCGTGCCGTATTACGCCTGGGACCACCGCGAGCCGGGCGACATGGCCGTGTGGGTCCGCCAGGACGGCAAGTCGCCGGCGCCGCCGCAGGACGATCCCGCGTGGGAGGGCAATCTCTATCGCCCCCTGGACCCCGCCACGCTCGGCCCGCCGACGCCGTTTTCCGCGATCGAGCTGAGCACGCCTTCGGCCTCGCATTGTTGGGACGCCGACAGCACCGGCGCGTTGAACGACCGGCTCGAACCGAGCAACTCCATCGACCACGGCATCCCGCGGCTGACCTTCTGGGACCATCGCGGGACGACGGAATGGGTGCAATACGATTTCGATTCCGCCCAAAAGGTCTCGGCCGTGGAGGTCTACTGGTTCGACGACACCGACCGGGGGCAGTGCCGCGTGCCCGAGTCGTGGAAGCTCCTCTACCGCGACGGCGACGCGTGGAATCCGGTCGCCGGTGTTTCGGCCTTCGGCACGGAGCCGAACAAGTACAACCGCGCCACCTTCACGCCGGTCGAAACCACCGCCCTACGGATCGAAGTCCAACTCAAGCCCGACTTCTCCGCCGGCATCCTGGAGTGGAAAGTGGAGTAGGTCAGGGCTCGCCCTGACGAAATCGCGTCACCTACGTCAGAGTCTGTCCTAACGAAATCGCGCCGGAAGGGGCTCTTCCCGATAGGGCTTTCGTGCCCTGTAGAGATCCAAGCGGTCCTCACACGCAGCCTTTTTGTTCTCCGGAGCCAACGGTATTACCCTTTCCTGCCATCGGATCGCTTCCTCAAACTCACCCACCTCGGCGCAGGCGGCAGCCAGCGTGTCGAGAACGAGCCAGTCCTCCGAGTGCGCCAATCTGCGTGCCAGCCGCGCAAGCCCCATCGCCTTCTTTCCATCCCGAAACTCCGCGTCGGGGCATGTGGCCATCAACCATGCCAAGGCGCCGCGCGGCCAGGGGTCTTGTGGGGCCATTTGAATCGCTTCTCTGTAATCGGCGATGGCCTCTGCATAGGCCCCGAGGGTCTTGTGTGCCAGGCCACGCCAAGAATAGAACCCACCGAAGGTCGGATCGATTTCAATGGCCATGTCGAGATCCACGATAGCATTTTCAGGGTCGTCCTTCTCAAGCCTGGCTGCTCCGCGGGCGGCGTAAGAGGGAGCATGCCGAGAATCCAGGGCGATCGCCTTGTCGAAACTCGCGATCGCATCCTCCAATTCGCCGTCATTGAAATACCCAACGCCGCAGTTGTAGTGGGTATTCGGGTCGTCCAACGCCTTCAGGTACGACCACAACAGCGCCACAAAAGGCAAGGTCACAACCAGAAAGACGGCGAACCCGACTGCCCCTGAGATATAGCCCGGCGCGGAGGAGACGTCCTCCGGGCATGCGTCGTCAGTCCGATCCTCCTCGGTCGCTTCTTCGAGATCATCAGCGTCCTCGGAAGACTCGACGTCACCTCGGACCAACTCATGCCGAATAATCGCCCGGGCACGCGCTTCGTCCGCCTGCAAGACCCAAACGCGAGGGGCGAGCGTTTCCCCCAAGGGCAAACCGCCGGCGGCTGACTGCAACGTCTCGCCGACGACCTGTGCGTGAATGCCTTCCGCCGCCAGCCGGTCTTTCAGAAGATGGGCTTCCGTCGCGGTGGCTGCTGAATACACTTCCAGGACGCGTGTGTCATCCGTTAGCGATGGATCGGTCCGCGGCTTGGGACGGTCGGAAGTGGATCCGGGAGCACGTGATGAAGCTTCGGTTCCCTCGGGCCGGCAACCGCAACGCGGGCAAGCGGCAGGCACGCCATCGATGCTCTCGCCACATTTCGGGCATTGCCACATGGCGTGTTTTCCCTGGGATCTCCACTGGGCACTATGCCGGGGGCCATTGAGATACCATCACTGGCTTGGCAGCCTCTCGCTGAGCATCTGAATCATAGAGGAACACAAACGATCTGCCAAGAACCGTTGGATACAGAGAATCAGACCGTTTCGCCTATTATCCTGCCTCTACGGCTCCGCGCGGAAAATGTTCCTCAACCGCCGCAACGAACTCCTCCGGCGTGGAAACCGTGGCTGCGTGGCGGCGAAACGCTCGGGCGCCGGGGCGGGATCGGGCGTAGTTGCAGGCGTATTTGCGCATCAAGATGGTGCCCTTGGTCGGCCCGAAACGGTCGACGATCAGGTTGAAGTGGTCCAGGAGCAGTTGCCGTTGCTCGGCCAAGGTGGGTTCCGGCGGGATCGGCTCGCCGCATAGGGCAGCCTGTGCCTGGCGGAACAGCCACGGACGGCCAAGTGCCGCGCGGCCGATCATCACCCCGTCGACTTCATAGCGGCGAAACGCCTCCACGACCGACTCCGGCGCGGTCAAATCCCCGTTGCCGATCAGCGGAATGCGATGCAGGTGCGGCTTGATCTCGGCGATCTTCTGCCAATCGGCCTTTCCGGCAAACCGGTCGGCCGCCGTGCGACCATGGACCGTCACCGCCGCTCCGCCGGCCGACTCGACCGCCCGGGCGACCTCGATCGCGTTGATCGAGTCGCGCGAAATCCCCAGCCGGATCTTGGCCGTCACCGGGACCGGGTCACAGGCCTCGACCACGCGGGCAACGATCCGTCCGACGCGGGCCGGGTCGCGCAACAGATACGAACCACTCTTGGCACTCTGGCTGACCGCCTTGACCGGGCAGCCGAAGTTGATGTCGACCACGCTGACGCCGAACTCCCCGACCAGCCGCCGCCCGACCGCCGCCAGGTCCTCGGGGTCGTTGTCCCAAATCTGCACGGCCAGCGGCCGCGGTTCGTCGCGAACGCCCCAGAGCCGCTCGGAGAGTTTTTCGCCACGAGCGTCGATTTGCAGGAAACCGCGGGCGCTGACCATTTCGGTGGCCAACAAGCCGGCCCCGCCGAACCGGCGCACGATCTGCCGGAAGGCGAAGTTCGTAAACCCGGCCATCGGCGCCTGCAACACGGGCGGGTCGATGACAAGCGTACCGATTCTCAGCGGCTTCGGCGGCGAGTTTGTCATTGCACGATGACCTTGAACCACAATCGCGCCGACGCCGTGATGATCGAAGCCAAACGCACCGAATTCAGAGGAGTACAAGCCGTCTCAGGAATCCAATGTCACTTCTTCATCCAGGACGGCCCGTAAGCCACGAGAAATGATCTTCGCCCTGCGGACTTTCAGCTTCTTGGCCAATCGATCGGTCTTGTCCAGCAATCCACGTTCAATACTGACCGAGATGACTTTCACGCCTTCGCCCACTCTTGGGCGCCCGCGCTTTCTTCTTGCTCGCTCCAGTCTTGCCTGTTGTTTGGAAGTGGGCTTCCCAAACGAGTCGATGACGAGTTCCTCGTCGAATTCCGCAGTGGCGCGGGCGAGTTCATCGGCCGTCATCTTCGTAACCGGCTTCTGACGGGGTCTGCCACTCATCTCGTCTTCCTTCTCAGCCTGTGCTTCTCTCGATCGGTTAACGGTCGGGCGTGAATCACGAAGACCACATCGTCGTCATCGAGAACATAGACTACTTGCACCCAACGACCGCCATTCCCGCGTCCCCAGACAAGCCACTTATCGTCCTCTCTGGCAAGGGGAAATGGTCGGCGGGCGCCGAGGACCACTTTCTCAGCCTCTTCCGGCACGATGCCGTGGTGGCTGATGTGCCGGACGTTCCAGGCATTCCACCGGAATTCCATCGACCACCTCTAGATTTTATTATATAACAAAATGTCGGGCAAGAAGCGTTGGCAATATCAAGAACCCCGGCTACTTGTCGAATAGTCGGACATGCCGTCGTGTGGCGTATCCATTGGGCCCGCGCCCTATGCGCAGCAGACCTGGCAGTATAGGATATATGCTACTCCTCGGGCTACCCCCCATGGTAACTATATGCGAAGTCCTCGTGGAATCCTGACCACATTGTTGTTGGTCGTCTTGCTGGCGGCGGCCGGTGGTGTGGTGGTGGCGTTGAAGACACGGCTCCCCCACCCGACCGTGGCCGACCGCGACCAACTCCTCCGCTGGTTGGCGGTGCGGGACTTGAGCACCGAATCGGTCGATTTGCAGCGGACCTTGGGGCTGCGTTTGGAAGAGGAGTTCGGCCGAGGTGACGGGATCGACTGGCAATCGTTGGCCGAGCGGTTGGACGAATCGCGCCGGCAGCGGGTCTGGGACAACGTGCTGGTGCTGATCGAGCCGTGGCTGATCGAGAAGACGACTCTTTATTTCGAGTTGGCGCCCAGCGAGCGGGCCGAGTACATCGATCGATTCATCGACACGATCGGCGTGTTCCGCGGGGTAGACACGATCCGCCCTGCCGCGGAGTCCTTCGGAAGAGGGGGGCTGTTGAAGGTTCTCGCCGGCCAGGTGGAAAGCTGGAAAACCCAGCCGGGCTCACCCCCCACCTGGCAGATCGAGCAATTCCTGCGCGAGGTCAAGGTGCAGTGGGTGCGGCGCAAGCTGGCCGAATACTGGTCGGCACTGGGCTCGATGGAACTGCAGGATCTGTGGCGGCGTCGCTGAGATCAACGCGGTTTGCCGACCGGGGGCGGATCTTCCACATCGTTTCGGTCGTCCGAGTGCCACAGCGGCAGCCCATGCTCGACGCGCCGAGCCATGATCCTCAGCTTCTCTTTGGTCCCGGGCATGGCGTCGGCCGCATCGAACTCGTTGCAGTCGACCTCCGGCGGCTCGAAGTCCCAAAAACCCATCTTGATCGCTTCCAGCACAGACCTCGGCACAACGGTACTCCTTCCCTTTTCGAATCTCCGTTTCCACCGGCGAGCCGAGGCCTGGTAAAACTTCCAAGATGCCGACGATTCCAACACCAGCTCGCTAGTTCAGGTTGGACATGTATTCCCTGAGTATTCGGATTTTCCGAAAAATGTCAAGCATTTCTCGGAAAAGGGTTGGGTTCGGTTTGCGAGCCCCCACGTGGTTGCCCGCCCACTGAGGGGATGAACTTATCCAGTTCCGCGCAAAGGGGGACGAAGAGTAAAGATATAGGATTCAGGCGAAAAACGGGAAACTCGCGGGGCGACGCGGCCCATCTCGACCGCTGCCGAGGCCCGGGTGTGCTAGGTCGGCAGGTCGAATCGCGCGTTTCTGCAAAGGACTTGATTTTCGGTGCGAAATCACGTTCATTTATGTGTTTACGGCAGACAGATCGAAAGGTGACAAACCCAGCATGGATCACGCACACGCTTCTCACGGCTCAGACAAGCCGCTTCTCGCTGTGATTGCACTCGTTTTGATGGGATATGCCCTCTCGGCGGTCCTGTTCCAGGCCCCGCAGGAAGGCGCCAGGATGGTAGCCGAAGCGGCCGAAGCCCATGGCGAGCGTGCGGCCGAGCCGGGCGGCGGTCATGCGGCTGAGGAAGGTGCGGGCCAAGCGGTCCAGCCCGAGCCGAAACACGACGCCCACGGCGATCGCGAAGCGAAGGAATCTGCCGAGGCGGGGGCGCAGCTCTACCCGGACTATTGGATGGTCACCCCATTCGTACTCCTGCTGGGGGCCATTGCCGTGCTGCCGTTGATCCCGGCGACCGAGCACTGGTGGGAAAGCAATCTGCACCGGTTCTACGTGGCGGCCGTGTTGGGAGCCCTGACGCTCTTGTACTACCTTTTCCTCCACGGCGGCCCGATCGAAGCCCACTGGCCCGTCCACGACGTGGTGAGTCACACCGACGGCGGGTTGAAGCTGGCCTGGACCGTGCTGGCCAACGGCATCCTCAACGAATACATCCCTTTCATCATGCTGCTGTTCAGTCTCTACACGATCAGCGGCGGGATCCGGCTGGAGGGCGACCTCCGGGCGCATCCGCTGACCAACACGGCATTCATCGCCGCCGGGGGTGTTCTGGCCAGTTTCATCGGCACCACCGGCGCGGCCATGCTGCTGATCCGCCCGTTGCTGGAAACCAACAGCGAGCGAAAGCACGTCAAGCACACGGTGATCTTCTTCATCTTCGTGGTCTGCAACTGCGGCGGCTGTTTGTTGCCCATCGGCGACCCGCCGCTCTTCTTGGGCTACCTGCGCGGCGTGCCGTTCTTGTGGACGTTCAGCCTCTGGCCGGCGTGGTTGTTCGTCAACGCGTGCTTGATCGGCATCTATTACGCGTGGGACCACTTCTGGTGCTATCCGCACGAAGAAGAACGCGACATCGTCCGGGACGAAGCGCTGGTGAAGAACCTCAGACTCGCCGGCCTGTGGCCCAACGCGCCGTTGCTGCTGGGCGTGATCTTTTCGGTGGCGCTGCTGGATCCCGGCATGAAGTTTCCGGGCACCGATTGGCACCCCTGGCTTTACCTGCGGGAGATCGTCCAATTGGGATTGGTGGCCCTGTCGCTGATCCTCGGCAGCCGAGCCGTCCGCCGGGCGAACAACTTCAATTATCACGCGATCATCGAAGTGGCCGCGTTGTTCTTCGGAATCTTCATCTGCATGCAGCCGCCGCTGCAGATCCTGGGCGTGCAAGGCCCCGAGATCGCCAAGGCCGGGTTCGACGCCCCGATGCACTTCTTCTGGATGACCGGCACGCTCTCGTCGTTCCTGGACAACGCGCCGACTTACGTGGTCTTCTTCACGACGGCGAAGACGCTGCCCGCGGCGCCCGGAACCGAGCTTCTGCCGATCACCGCGGGAACCATCGCGGTTCCCATGCTGGTGGCCGTCAGCTTGGGGGCGGTCTTCATGGGCTCGATGACCTATATCGGCAACGGGCCGAACTTCATGGTCCGGGCGATCGCCGAGAAGTCGGGCATCCGCATGCCCAGCTTCTTCGGATACATGCTCTACAGTTGCTGCATCCTGCTGCCGCTGCTGGTGATCACGACGTTGATCTTCCTCTAGCCCAACTTCGCCAGTTGATGGTGTGTTGTCCTGGTTTTTTCGGTGTGGGCGGTCGGCTGTCGAGGATTCCCTTTGGCCGAGACCCTTGGCTCGATCGACTCCGCCGGTTCGCTCATGATTTCGCGCTGCCTTGTTCGTCGACTTCTTCGCTATTATGGTCTCGTCCGACTTCCCGATCTCGTACACGGCGGTCGTGCGGCCTTGGCCTTCACCGCCCGGACCGGCGTCGGATGGTTCGCCGGTCGAGTTCGGGATCTCCCGAGTTCCGTGCAAGATGCTTGTATCCATGCCTCGGGTCTACGACTCCGACGTGCCGACTTGTCTCGGCGCTTTCTGACTGTGCCCATTTTCGAATATCGAACAAGGAATGTCGAATAGCGAAGGAAGTTGGCAATTCTCATCTGCCTTCGTCATTCGATATTCCTTGTTCGATATTCGATATTTCCCGAAACCCGCAAACCCCCTCTTTTCAAGATGGCGTCCCGCAACCTCGGCTCCACGGGCTTCAGGACTGATTGATTACCATATCTGGGCAAAGTTTGCGGGCTGGGTTCCCGATATTACGAGACAACGTGGTCGACCACTTGCACCTGATCAAGGCAAGTGCCACCAATATCACCCCCCATAAGTACTGCAATGCTCGACTTCACCTCGGAAATCGTCGACGCTGTGGTGGCTGCCTGTGAAGCGGGGGCCCAGGAGGCGGCCGAGGGGTTCCGCCGCGCGTTGGGCACGAAGATCGCGCTTTCGGTGGGCGAAGCCGGCTCGATCGACATGGGCGCCTTGCCCGAGGACCTCTCGGGGCCGGGGTTGGCCGTCGTCCTCACGGTGGGATACTCGGGGGCACTGGTGTTGTTGCCGGACGCGACCGGCCTGGTTCCCGACTGGTGTGCCGATCCCGATCCCACCGGACAAAGCAAGCTGGACACGCTGGCTCAAGAGTTGGGCATGCTCCTTCTGCCCGAGGAGTTCACGCCCGAGGATTTCAAAGCCGGCCGCGCGAAGAACCTGACCGGGGCCATGCGGCGCGGGGGGGTCGGTGATGGGGCGAATTTCGTCCCTCTGGATTTGTCGGCCGAAGGGAAGCAGGGCACGGCTTACGTGGTCTGGCCGGTCCCCAAGCCGGCGGCGGTACTCGGCTCGGCGTCCGCCAAGCCGGAACCGGCTCCCGAGCCGACGCCTCAGCCGGCCGCCCAACCAGCGGCCACACCCACACCGGCCGCGGGGCCGGCCACACCCACACCGGCCGCGGGGCCGACCAGAACTGCGCCGAAAACGTCCAGCCGGCTGCGAGACCTGCCCGTCTACACTCGCAGTCTGCTGCGGATCCAGGTCCCGATCGTGGTGACGCTGGCCGAGAAGCGTCAGCCGCTGGGCCGAATCGTCGAGTTGGGCCCCGGGTCGATCATCCAATTCGAGAAATCGTGCGAAGAGATGCTCGAGTTGGGCGTGGGCGATCACTTGATCGCCACCGGCGAGGCCGTTAAGGTGGGCGACAAGTTCGGCCTGAGAATCACGTCGATCAAGCTGCCGGAAGAACGCTTTCTCGCCGTAAAGTCGGCAGGAAAACGCTGATCCCGCCCACTGGCCACGCGGCACGGGACCGGATAAACTGGGTGGCACTCCGCTTCGTGTATGCCGGTGCCTTCCATGATCCTCCTGATCGACAATTACGATTCGTTCACCTACAACCTGGTCCAGCGATTGGGTGAAATCGACCCCTCGCTGGAACTGGAAGTCTACCGGAACGACCAGATCACGATCGGGGAAATCGAGGCCCGGCGGCCATCGCACCTGATCATTTCGCCCGGCCCGTGTACGCCGAATGAGGCGGGCATTTCGCTGGCCTGCGCGAAACACTTCGCCGGGCGGATTCCCCTGCTGGGGGTCTGCCTGGGGCACCAGTCGATTGCCCAGGCGTTCGGGTCGCAAATCGTCCGCGCCGGGCGGCTGATGCACGGCAAGACCGACATGATCCACCACGACAACCGAGGGCTGTACGAGGGCCTGGAGAACCCCTTCGTGGCCACCCGCTACCACAGCCTCATCATCCGCCCCGACACGCTTAGCGACGAGTTCGAGGTCTGCGCGTGGTGCGAAGCGCCCGACGGAGAGCGGGAGATCATGGGCGTGCGGCACAAGCGGTTCCCGGTGTTCGGGATGCAGTTCCACCCGGAGAGCTTTCTGACCGACTGCGGGACCACGCTGTTGGAGCGGTTTCTGCGGGTTCAGTGGGCGGCCGGGGTCGCGGAAGAGTCCTAGGCGCGATCGGGGCGAGGCCGCAAGCGTCTTTTCAAAACGCGCGATTCCGCGTACTCTTGGGGGCATGACATGGAAACTCCTCGATCGGTGCTATCATTCCACCTTCGGCCATGCACTTCTGGGCGCGGCGTTGCTGTGGGCGGCACTGCCCCCGTGCGACCTCTGGCCGCTGGCGTGGATCGCGCCCGTGTGGTGGATCCTGATCATCCGGCGTGAGGAACTCCCCGGGCGCCCCTATCGGGCGATCTATCTGGCCGGCTTCCTTTTCTGGCTGGCGGCTTTCTACTGGCTGACGCTGCCCTACTGGGCCAACGCCTTTCTTTGGGTCTTGAATGCTGTTTACATGGGCTGCTACCTGCCGCTCTTCGTGGGATTGAGCCGCGTGGCCGTGCGCCGACTCCGCGTGCCGGTGGTTCTGGCCGCGCCGGTCGTCTGGACCGGCCTGGAATTCGCCCGGGGGCACGTGCTGACCGGCACCACCATGGCAAGCCTGGGGCACACGCAGTATCACTGGATCGAGCTGATCCAGATCGCCGACCTGGTCGGGGCGTACGGCCTGAACTTCGTGGTGATGCTGGTCGCCGCGTGCCTGGGACGGATGGTTCCGCTGGGCGGCCGACGGTGGTCGCTTTGGCCGCTGGCTCCGGCGGCGGTCGTGCTGGCGGCGGTGTTGTGCTACGGCCATCTCCGTATGTCTGGGCCCGACGATGCGACCCCCGCCGTGCGAGTCGCGCTGATCCAGGGCTCCATCGACGCGGAGTTCAAGACGGAATCGAACACCAATGCCGAGGCGCGCGAGGAAATCCACGACCAGTATCTCGAGCTTTCCAGAAAGGCGACGGCGAAATACGGGGACCTGGATTTGATGGTCTGGCCCGAGACCATGTTCCGCACCACGCTGCTCACCTACGACCAGGACGCCCGGCTGATTGAATACTGTAAGAAGGAAGAAATCGACAAGTACAAGAAAGCGGACTGGACGGAGGCTCAAATCGAGGCGTGGTTGCGAGAGTCGAATCCCGAAACGCCCGAGGAAATGCGGGAAATCGCCGAGCAACTCCAGACGTCCCTCATCCTCGGCGTGGACCGGCTCCACTACACGGCCCAAGGCGAGGAGTATTTCAATTCCGCCGCCTTCATCACCCGGGAGAACCAGGCCTGGCGGCGAGCGGGCTGCTACGACAAGATCCACCTGGTGTTCTTCGGCGAGTACATTCCGCTGGCGGAGTATTTCCCCTGGATCTACGAACTCACCCCGCTGAGTTCCGGGGCGACCCCGGGCGCCGAGCCGGCGGCCTTCGAGTTGAAAGGGCTCCGCTTCGCGCCGAACATCTGCTACGAGAGCGTGCTGCCGCGGGTGATCCGCCGACAGGTCAACGGACTGCGATCGCGCGGCCAGGAGCCCGACGTGCTGGTCAACCTGACCAACGACGGCTGGTTCTGGGGCTCCAGCGAATTGGACATGCACCTGATCTGCGGCGTGTTTCGGGCCGTCGAATGCCGCAAGCCGTTTCTGATCGCTGCCAACACGGGCATTTCGGCCTGGATCGACGGCAACGGCGAGATCCTGGCGCGGGGGCCGCGCCGGGCCACCGACACGCTTCTGGCCGAGGTCCGTCGCGACGGGCGGACGAGCCTCTATCTGCAATACGGCGACTGGCCGGCCGGCGTTTGCCTGGCCGCGTGCCTCGTGTTCGCCGTGGTCGGCATTTGGCGGCGAAAGTCGCCTTGACAGGAAGGCGAAAATCCGCACAATCCCGACGCTATCGAACGACGGGATTCACGGGCAATTGCCCCCCGTCGGATCGCCGGGCGCTGCCGCGCCCGCCTCGATGAGAGGGCCTTGGCCAGAAATGGCGCCAAAGCCCGTCGCCGGCAGGAAGCACGCGGCCCATCGAGGACGACCCAGAACATCGCGAACCTTTGCTGTCCGCGGGCACGGAGGCCTCAGGCCATGCAGGTCTGTCCCGAGTTGGGACATTTCGTCAGTCTTCGCAAGCTGTTGTCGGCAGCCGAGTTCGTACGCGCCGACGACGTCCGCGTCGATGGTTGCACGTGCGACTCGCGGCAGGTCAAGCCGGGCGACCTGTTCGTCGCACTAAAGGGCAGCCGCAACGACGGCCGACGGTTCATCGCCGAAGCGGTCGAGCGGGGCTGCACGGCCATCCTCAGCGACCAGCCGATCACCGACGACACGACCCTGCCCGTTTGCACGGTCGCCAACGCCCGGGAGGCCTACGGCCAGATCTGCCAGGCCCTGGCCGGCAACCCGAGCCATCGGCTGAAGGTCATCGGGGTGACCGGCACGAACGGCAAAACGACCACCAGTACCCTGGTCGCCGGCGTGTTGGCCAAAGCGGGATATAAAGTGGGACTGCTGGGGACTCTGGGGTATTTCGACGGCGAGGAGGCCGAGGATTCCACGCTGACCACGCCGCCCGCCGACCAACTGGCCGTCTGGCTCTCGCGCATGGTCCGCAACGGGTGCTCGCACGCGGTGATCGAGGTTTCCAGCCATGCCCTGGACCAGGCTCGCGTGGCCGGCATCCGGTTCGACGCCGCTTGCATCACCAACGTCCTGCGCGATCACCTCGACTATCATCCCACGATCCAGGATTACCGGCTGACGAAGTCGAAGCTGCTGGACTATCTGCCGGCCGAAGGGTTCGCCGTGATCAACGCCGACGATTCGGTCTCGGCCGGTTATCTCCGCCGGATCGACGGGCCGGTGTTGACGATCGGGATCCGCTCGGCGGCCGAAATCACCGGCACGCCGATCGAGCATTTCATCAGCGAACAGACCTTCCTGTTGACCGCCGGCAGCGAGACCATGCCCGTGCAAACGCAGATGATCGGCACCCACCACGTCTACAACTGTCTGATCGCGGCGGCCGTGGGATTGACCTACGGGATCGATCTGCCGACGGTCGTTCGCGGGCTGGAGGCGGCCGGTCACATACCGGGTCGTCTGGAGCGGGTGGAGTGCGGGCAGCCGTTCGGCGTGTTCGTCGATTACGCCCACACGCCCGACGCCCTGGCCGGAAGCCTTCAGGCCCTGCGCGACGTGACTCGCGGCAGCCTGATCTGCGTGTTCGGGGCCGGCGGCGATCGCGATCGGCAGAAGCGGCCGTTGATGGCCCGGGCCGTCGAATCGGGCGCCGACGTGGTCGTATTGACCACCGACAATCCGCGGACCGAAGACCCGCAGATCATCCTCCGCGAGGTCTTCGACGGATTCTGGGACCCCACGGCCGCGGAAGTGATTCCCGATCGGGCCGAAGCGATCCGCTGGGCCCTGGCCACGGCCACCCCGGGCGACTGCGTGCTGATCGCCGGCAAAGGACACGAAAGCTACCAAGTCATCGGAGAGGAGCGTATCCCCCTGGACGATTTCGAGATTGCCCGAGAATGGCTCTACAAAGTCCGGCCGTATGCGGAAACGGGGGGGCTATCATGAATACACTGTACGATATGATCGAAGCCACCCGCGGGCACATGCTGCCGGCAAGCGCGGTGCGCGATAGCGAGGCCGTGCTGCTGGGACCGGTCGTGACCGACAGCCGACAGGTCGAAGCGGGCGACGTGTTCTGGGCGCTCAAGGGTCCGAATCACAACGGGGCCCATTTCGCCGAACAGGCCTTCCAGCGCGGCGCGGCCGGCGTGGTTACGACCAAACGGGTCGAGGTGCCGAAAGGTTGCTGGGCCGTTTCAGTCGGCGATACACAACAGGCCTTGTGGCAATGGGCCGGGTGGCGGCGGCGGCGGTTCACCGGGACCGTGATTGCCGTGACCGGGAGCGTGGGCAAGACCACCACGCGGCAGATGATCCATACGGTCCTGCAGAAGCGGCTTAAGGGAACGGCCAGCCCGCGGAATTTCAACAACCACGTCGGCCTGCCGCTGAGCATGCTGGGCATCGAGCCGCAGCACGATTACGCGGTGTTGGAACTCGGTGCCAACCGCCCCGGCGAGATCGCCGCGCTGGCCGAGCTGTGTGCCGCGAAGGTCGGCGTGATCACCCAGGTGGGCGACGCGCACCTCGGCGGGTTCGGTAGCCGGCGGGGGATCGCCGAGGCCAAGGCCGAACTGCTGGCCGCGTTGCCGCCGGACGGACACGCCGTGTTGGGCGACGACCCCTGGCTGCGAACGATGGCCGACAAGTGCGAGGCCCGAATCACCTGGGTCGGAACCGGAAAGCCGTGCGACCTGAGGGCCGAGCAGGTCGAGAGCGAACAAGGGCGGTTGAGTTTTCGGGTGGCCACCGGAGACGATTCCACGAACGGATCGAGCTGCCGGTTCTCCGTGCCGGTTTGGGGGCGCCACCACGTGACCTCCGCGCTGGCGGCTGTGGCCGTGGGCCGGATGATGGGCTTCGACCTGGAAGAAATGGCCGAGGCGTTGGCCGAGTTTCAGCCGGTGCCCATGCGGTGCGAAGTGGTCGAGGTCCGCGGGGCCACCGTGATCAACGATGCGTACAATTCCAATCCCACGGCGATGCGGGCGGCGCTGGAGCTGGTCCGCGATTTCGACGCCCCGGGGCGTCGGATCGTCGTGGCCGGCGACATGGGCGAACTGGGCGAGCAATCGGCCTCGCTGCACTGGCAGTTGGGCCGGCAGACGGTCGCGGTGGCCGACGCCGCGCTGCTGATCGCCTGCGGACGCTTCGCCCGATACGTGGTCGCCGGGGCACGCTCGGCCGGGATGCCCAACGCTCGGGCGATCCCTTGCGAAACGGTCGAGGAGGCTTTGCCCTATCTCGGTCAGGCGATTCTGCCCGGCGACGTCGTGCTGGTCAAGGGCTCCCGCATGATGGCCATGGAACGGGTGGTCGAGGCGCTGGAAAGTCACCCGCGACGCCGCAGCGCGTAGAGGGAAATCACGAAAGGAAGGACGAAACAGGAAACGATCGTTTTCGACAAACTAGCCACGGGCTCCATCGTTTGCGTCGGGTTTGCGGGAACCTGACGCTACCCTTCCCTCCTTGGGTAGGAGCACTATGATCGCCGGAAATCGCGGTAACTGGGTCGACCGCTCCGGCGAGAGCTTCGCGATGGAGCCCATTACTGAGCGCCGGGGCGGTGCGCAAGCACCGCCCCCGGCGACTCAGGGACGGCGGGAAGGATGAATTATGAATTATGAATTATGAATGACGGAGGGAGCGCGTTCCGCGTTGCCGTGCCCTAAATGGAAACACAAGAACTCTTCATTCCTAATTCCTAATTCATCATTCCTACTTTTCCCCCATGCTTCTCTGGCTTCTCGATTGGCTTGGCTCCACGTGGCCCGACGCGGCGTTGGCGGCGTTGGGGAAGATCACGTTCCGCGCGTCGCTGGCCGCGATGGTCGGGTTCCTGCTGGCCGTGCTGCTGGGACCGCGCTGGATCGCGTGGCTGAAGCGCCGATTCCGCGAACCGATCAAGAGCGACTCGGCGGAAGTCCGGCGGCTGCATCGGAACAAACAGTTTACGCCGACGATGGGCGGGTTGTTCATCGTCGCCGGGCTCGTCGGCGGGATCCTGCTGTTCGGCGACCTGGAGAACCGTTATCTGCAATTGGCGCTGCTGGTCGCCGTCGGGCTGGCCGCCGTGGGGGCCGTCGACGACCTGGTCAAACTCCGCGGCACGACCAACGGGATCTCCGCCAAGGCCAAGCTGGCCGCACAACTGGTCATCGCGCTGGTCGTCGCCGGGCTGCTCTACCGGCATCACGCCGCGCTGCCCGACGGACTCGTGCTCCATCTGCCGCTGATCGAGCCGGGTATTTCGCTCGGGCTGTGGTTTATTCCCTTGGCAGTGCTCGTGATCGTGGGGTCTTCCAATGCGGTGAACCTGACCGACGGGCTGGATGGGCTGGCCGGGGGATGTTTGATCTTCGCCGTCGGCGCGATGACCGTCACCGCCTATGCCAGCGGCCACGCCGAACTGGCCGAGTACCTCAATCTGCCGCGGATTCCCGGCTCGGGTGAAATGACGATCCTCGCCGCAGGCATGATCGGCGGCCTCTTGGGATTCCTCTGGTTCAATTGCCACCCGGCCCAGGTCTTCATGGGCGACACGGGCGCCTTGCCGTTGGGCGGGCTGCTCGGCCTGCTGGCGGTGGCCACGCGACAGGAGTTCCTGCTGTTGATCGTCGGCGGCGTGTTCGTCGTGGAGGCCGCCAGCGTGATCCTCCAGGTGGGATATTTCAAGCTCAGGCGCCGCCGGATTTTCCTCTGCGCCCCGCTGCACCACCATTTCCAGTTCAAGGGTTGGGCGGAGAGCAAGATCGTCGTCCGCTTCTGGATCGCCTCGGCATTGTGCGCCGTGTTGGGCATGGCCGCGCTGAAGCTCAACGTCAACGACGACACGCCGAGGCCGACCACTCCCCAGCGGCTTGCCGCTTCGCAGTCCCCGCAAAGCGAGTCTCCATCCCCAAACCATGATCGATAACCCGCTCCACGTCGTCTTCACCGGTGGCGGAACGGCCGGGCACCTGTTTCCGGGCCTGGCCGTGGCCGAACAACTCGTCGAGGAAGATCCCCACGTGCGAATCACCTTCGCCGGCAGCGGCAGCGAGTTCGAGCGGCGGCACGTGGCGGCGTCGGGCTTCGAGTACGTCGCCATCCGCTGCAAACCGGCCCCGCGGCGACTCCGCGATGCGTTTGCCTTTTTCACCGACAACGTGGCCGGCTATCGCGAGGCCGGGCGATTTCTCGACGAACAGGACGTCGACGTGGTGGTCGGATTGGGCGGATACGCCAGCGCGCCGACGGCCAAGGCGGCGGCCCGGCGCGGCACCGCGTTGATCCTCCTGGAGCAGAACGCGGTGCCCGGCAAGGTCACCCGATGGCTGGCCGGCTCCGCCACGATGATCTGCGCGGCGATGGGCGAAACCCGCGCGAAGCTGCGTTGCCCCTGTCCGGTGCGCGTGACCGGCAATCCGGTCCGCGCGACGGATTATGGCGACCATCGCGTCCTGGGTGACCAACGGCAACTGCTCGTCCTCGGCGGCAGTCGCGGGGCGCGATCGATCAACGAAAGCGTTCCGCCGGCGCTCCAGCGGATCCGGGCGAAGCTGGGCGGTTGGAAGGTCGTCCACCAGTCGGGCGAGTTGGATTTCCCGGCCACGGCCGAGTGTTATCGCCAATTCAACCTGTCGGCCAGCGTGGTGCCTTTCATCGACAACGTTCCGGCCATGTTGGCCGCTACCGATTTGGCCGTCTCGCGTGCCGGCGGGACGACGCTGGCCGAATTGACCGTCGCCGGCGTGCCTGCCGTCCTGCTGCCGTATCCTCATGCGGCCGACGATCACCAACGCAAGAACGCCGACGTTCTGACCGGCCGGGGCGCCGCGGTCACGCTCGACGAGCGGGAATTGTCCGACGCGCTCGTCGACCGTCTGGCCGGCGTGTTGGGCGAGCTTCTGGAGGACCCGGACCGTCGGGCACGGATGTCGGCGGCGATGCACGAGTTGGCCCGACCCGACGCGGCCGCGGAAGTGGCGGAGTTGATCTTCAGCGTAGCCGGCCGGCGGTCCCTATGCTGTGGCGAGCCGGTGGCGGCGTAAGATTCCCCGCAAAGTCCGGTTGAGGTTGTCTTCGATTTCCTATGCCGGGAACGTTTGGTCGAGCGTGAAAACATCCCTGTTAAGACGGTTGGCGATGGCTCGCACAAGGCAATCGACGAGTTGGCGAGGCTTGCCGCTACGGGGAACTCGTCTTGCAAGTCGTTCAGCCTCCTCCCAATCTTGCTTTAGAATACTTCGATTGTCGATGATTTCGAACTGTTCGAGGTAGGCCTCGGCCAAACGCAACTCGGCCGTACTTCTTGCACCGGCAACGAACTCGATGTACACGGGAGTGAGAACGGCGTTGCTGTCGTGAGCTTCGACCAATGATCTGCCCCACGACTCCGCATCGGCGAGCGTCTTGTTCTTGGGAGAACGGCCTCCGCAGTGGATCCAATGTCGAATCAACACGCTCGTGTCGAATACCGTTTTCCGCATGGACGATCGCTCGAGTCTATGGCACCTCGGCCGCGTAGAGTTGACCGAGGTATTCCTCCCAGTGCTCTGCCATTTCTTGCGCGATCATCCCCATCTTTCTGGCCGGTGCCGTCCTCGCCGAACAGCAAACGGTTTTCATTCGCACGCCCGAGGGAGAATCCGAGATTTCCCATTGGACGGGCTGGATGTCCGGGTCCATCCCCAGAGTGAGTTTCTTGGAAAGCCCGAGAAACCCGTCCGTGATGATCGTCCTGTGTTCCAGGAACCATTGACGGGCCTCCTCGGCATTCAGAGGCAAGTCATCTCCGTCGCATCGCAGGTCTACGAACCATGCCAAGACGGGGTCGAGTTCGTCCGGTCCGCTTTCGAAATGCTCAACAGTGTCCCCGTCAACATTGATTCCCGTGCGGATTCCGCCATCAACCCGAGCCTGTCGGAAGAAGGTGATTCTTGGCATCGATATACCTCCCGAAAGCCAGTCTTCGAAATCGGATACCACCCGATTCCAGGAAGACCTACTACCTTCATATTCTACCAGTCCAGGCATGGGGTTCAAGATGTCAACTGAGCATATTCTGCAACTCAGACATAGGAAGAATGCCTCCGGCGTGGTATGATGGGCACTTTCATTGAAGAATGGGATCGGGCCAAACAACAATTCCAAAGGCCTTTCATGCTTCGCTGGCGACTGCTGCTGGGAACGTTGATCATCGGCATTTTGGTCGGGCTGTGTTGGCTGGACCATCTGGCGGAAACTCGACACGCCGCGATGCGCGGCATGTGGCTGTTGCCGGTAGCGATCCTCTTTGCGGTTGCGGCCAGTGGGGAAGTGTTGTATCTGGCCCGAGCCGCCGGGATGCGCCCGTTGGCTTGGGCCGTCTACGGGGGCAACGTGTTGTTGATCGCCAGCAATTGGGGCGGCGAGTTGTTTCGTGCCGGCACCGACAACGCTTCCTCGCTGCCGGCGGTCGCCTGGCCGTGGTGCGTGCTGGCCGTGGGCGTGCTGTCGATCTTCGTCGGCGAGATGCGTCGCTACGAGAAGCCGGGCGGCGCGACGGCCAATGTGGCGGCGGCCGTGTTCGCTCTGGTCTATGTCGGCGTGATGTTCTCTTTCGTCGTGCAACTGCGGATGCTGTGGGGCGTGGGAGCGTTGGCCTCGTTGGTGATCGTCACGAAGATGGGCGACACGGGCGCTTACACGATCGGCCGGCTCTTCGGGCGACACAAAATGGCCCCCGTACTCAGCCCCGGCAAAACGATCGAAGGGGCCGTGGGTGCCTTGGTGTTCGCGTGCCTTGCGTCGTGGGCAACGTTCACCTGGCTCTTGCCGGTGTTCGGCGAACCGGGACGTCAAGGCGGGACGTGCTGCGGTTGGATCCCGTTCGGGCTTCTGGTGGGCACGGCGGGAATGCTGGGCGATCTGGCCGAATCGCTGTTGAAGCGCGACGTCGGCTGCAAGGATTCCAGCCGCTGGATGCCTGGCTTCGGCGGCGTGCTCGACTTGCTGGATTCCATCCTGCTGGCTGCTCCGGTTGCCTGGATTTGCTGGGCGTTGGGTATGGTCGGTTGACCACGGGGCATCGAGTCGCCGCACGAATACGGGGGCGGGCACCATCGGTCACGCGGAAATGCGTGGAAGAACCGTACTTCGACCGAGCCGGTTCCCATTTTCGGGCTCCCGTGCTTACGGTTCGAGTTTCTCGGCCGCGTACGCACATCGACGGCAAAAGCAGCTATTACGGGGGGAATGCCGTCCGCTTCTTTTCGCCGAGCGACAAAAAGAACTACCCAATTTCTCATCGGAAGACTATCATAGGGGAAGGCATGATGTGAGAATTGGGTAGGCGGGCTGTCGTCACCATCGCAGCCACAACTGCCATCGGGCGTTTCATGCCGCCAGTCCCAGGGCAACATCACGGTAGTCAAGGAGTCCCAACGGAACAACGAGGAAAGGCATCGTCACAAAAAAGCCCTGCGAAGTGATGAGGGGACATTCGGAGGGACGATGCGATGTCGATACGGGTTACGTGTCCGAACGGACACGCACTGGTCGTCAATGACAGCTTTGCCGGAAAGGCCGGACTGTGTCCGCAGTGCAAGGCGCGGGTGCGGGTGCCCGAGCCTGCGGATGATGATCTGTCCGAAGACCTGATCATGAGTATTCTGGGGCCGCACAAGGCGAGCCCTCCGAAGCCGTTTTCGGCTCCGGAGGAGTTGCCGCCTTCGGAGCCTGCGTCCGGGGGAGACAAGAGTTCCCCGCCGAAGAAGAGTTGCCACAAGTGCAACCGGGAGATTTCCGCGGCCATTCACATCTGCCCGTTTTGCCATACGTACATCGCCGAGTTGACCGATTTCTAACTGCTTCTCGGCGCCCTTGGAGGAGCGAAGTGCCGACTGTGCAACGTCTTGCGAAATGCCGGTCGCGGAAAACTTCGCCCCGCCGGCTGGTCTTTCCAACCTGGAATCGTATACTGCAATGTTGACGAAGGTTTTTTTGATGTCCGGTAGCGCCGGCCGGGGTGCCGGCGCCGATCTTGATGATTGAAACGGCCATTTCGGTTGTCAGTTCCGAGGCATTGGTAACGCTGTTCGGCGCCTGCGACCGGCACGTGCGGAGAATCCGCGAGAGACTGGGCGTGAGCATATCGACGCACGGCGGGCGGATCCACGTCGAGGGAGATGAACGGGCCGTAGCTTTCGCCACCGAGGTGCTCGAACGGCTTCAGGCCCACGCCCATCGCCACGGCACGTTGGCCGACGATGACGTCACGCGCGTATTGGCCTCGGTGGTCGACGGCGAGAAGCCTTCGGACTTTCCGCCGATCGAGGTTTTCAAGGCCGGCCGGCAAATCCGACCCCGCTCGGCCGGACAAACCCGATACCTGGAAGCCATCCGCAATAACGACATGGTCCTGTGCAGTGGTCCGGCGGGCACGGGCAAGACCTATTTGGCGGTGGCCATGGCCGTCGCGGCGTTGAGGGGAGAAACGGTTCGCAAGGTGGTGCTGGTGCGGCCGGCGGTCGAAGCGGGCGAAAGCTTGGGATACCTGCCGGGTGACTTGCAGGCGAAGATCAACCCTTACCTTCGCCCCTTGATGGACGCCTTGCGCGAAATGATGGATCACGACTTGATCCAACGCTATAAGGAAGAGGACGTGATCGAAGTGATCCCGCTGGCTTACATGCGGGGCCGCACGCTCAACGAAGCGTTCATCATCCTCGACGAGGCACAGAACACGACCGTCGCTCAAATGAAGATGTTCCTTACCCGAATGGGCGTTGGCTCGAAAATCGTCGTTTCCGGCGACACGACCCAAATCGACCTCCCCCTGCACACGCAGAGCGGGTTGGTCGACGGGCTCGCGCGGCTGCGCGGACTCCAAGGAGTGGCTTCCGTGAAGTTGACCGGTGCCGACATCGTGCGTCATCCCTTGGTTCAGCAGATCGTCAGCGCTTACGAACAACGACCGAAGAAGCGGCGATAGAGGGCGGGTTTTCCAAGAACGAATCCGCCGTGAAGATCATGGCCACCAGCGGTCACAAACGTACCCGATCCGAACGCGTTGCCGCGCTGGAACTCTCGCCCGGCCAGTGGGAACGCGCCTGGGAGAACCTGCAGCGCCGCGACGTGCTTTTGCGGGTCGCCCTGGCCTTGCTGGCCGCGGTGGTGATCGGGATCGTGATTCGGGCCTGGAATCCGCCCTTCGTGTATCGAACCGGTTACACGCCTCCGCGCGACATCGTGGCCAGGGTCTTCTTCAAGAAAGAGGACACCGAGGCCACCAAGGAGGCCCGGCGCCGCGCCGAAGATCACGTCCCCTACGTTTACGTCCACGATCCCCGGCCGCTCGTGCAGCTCCGTTCCGAGTTGCGCAATTCGGTGATCGATCGGGTGGCGCGGGCCGAAACGCTGGACGAATTGGAGCCGGATCTCTGGAAACAGCTCCAACCGCCGCGACCCGACGACGTTCCGGAACCGACCACCGAGGAACAGGAAGAGGCGTTTGGGCGATTGCGAGCAGCATTCTCGGGGCAGGAGAACCTGGAATGGCTGGAGAAGGCCATTGCGGAAGCTTTTGCTCCCTTCGAACGACGCGGTATCCTGCTGAGTGCCGCCGGGGAACAAGGAAAGGGGAACCAGGAAGAGATCCGCATTCACCCCCGCAATCAGGCCGAACCGCTGGAAACCGTCAAGATCAGCGACGTTCTGATCGGCGACGGGACCGCGCTGAAAGAAAACCTGGCGGCGGCCCTCGAGCGGTCGCAAGGCGAGCCGCAGCCGCTGGACGGGGCGGAAACGGCCGAGCGGCTGTTTGCCTGGATCAAACCACGGTTGGTGCAAACCGCCACGTTGACGATCGACGAAACCGTAAACATCACCGCCGCCCGGAATGAAGCGGCCGCCAAGGTCGAGCCGGTGATGGTTCCCTACGAGGCCGGGAAGGTGCTGGTCGAGGCGCCGCGGCCGGAAAAGGGCTCGACGCCCTCCCTGAGCGAAACGAAAAGAACGCCCGCGCTCAACCAGGCCGACGTCGCCCTGCTGCGATTGGAGTACGAGGCGTTGCTGGCCGAGCGCACCTGGGGCAAGAAGCTCGCCCGCGGCACGGCCGTGATCGCCATGGTCTTCGCCATGTTCGTCCTTTGCGGGATCTACATGCGCTATCGTCAGCGGGGACCGCTGGCCAGTCTTCGGCGGCTTACCGGGATCCTGTTGCTGGCCGTGCTGGCGGTGGCCGTCTCGCGGTGGTTCGCGGCCGACCATTGGCGCGTGGAGATCATCCCCGTGATGCTCTTCGGCATGATCATCGCCATCGTCTATCAACAGGAACTCGCCATGCTCTTCTCCGGCGTGCTCTCGTTGATCCTGGTGCTGGCGATCGGCAACGGGTTGCACGGGTTCCTGCTCCTGGTGGGCATGAGCACGGCGGCCAACCTGAACATGGGTCGCATTCGCACCCGCAGCAAACTGATCTACGTCGGGCTGTTCGCCGCCGCCGCCGCCGTGCTGTTGGACATCGGCATGAGTATGGTGGACAACCAACCGTTCGATTGGATCTTGCTGGAAGACGCCGCCCGCAGCGGACTGCTGGCGATCATGGCCGGATTCCTGATGGCCGGACTCTTGCCCTTCGGCGAAAAGCTCTTCGGCGTGTTGACCGACCTGAGCCTGTTGGAATTGGGCGACGTGGCCCACCCCCTGCTGCAGGAACTGGTCCGCAGGGCACCGAGCACCTACAACCATTCGGTGACCGTCGGATCGATCGCCGAGGCCGCCGCCGACCGCATCGGGGCCCGGGGACTGCTGGTCCGCGTGGGCGCCTATTTCCACGACATCGGCAAGATGCTCAAGCCCGGTTATTACATCGAGAACCAGGGCTCGGAAGGAAACCGTCACGAAACGCTCGTGCCGGCCATGAGCAGCCTGGTGATCGTCGCGCACATCAAGGACGGCGCCGACCTGGCGCGCCAGCACCACCTGCCCCAGGCGATCGTCGATCTGATCGAGCAGCACCACGGGACGACGCGCGTGGGATTCTTCTACGAACGGGCGACCCAGCAGCAACAGTCGGACCCCAACGCGGGCGAGGTCGACGAGAGCACCTATCGCTATCCCGGCCCCAAGCCCCAGACCAAGGAGGCCGCCGTGTTGATGCTGGCCGACGCCGTGGAAAGCGCCAGCCGCACGCTCGTCGACCCTACGCCCAAACGCATCGAAAGCCTCGTCCGCGACGTGGCCGAGCACCGTTTGCACGGCGGACAGTTCGACGAAAGCGGGCTGACGCTGAGAGAATTGAGAACCATCGAGAAAAGCCTGGTCATGTCGTTGACCTCGATCTACCACGGCCGCATCAAGTATCCGGATCAGAAAACGGCGTAATGATCAAGATTGAAATCGCCAACCGGCAGTCGCACGTCGTGCCGGACGAGAACCGGTTGAAGAAGGCCGTGCGCACGATCCTCCGCGAGGCGTCGATCTCCAACGCCGAAATCAGCCTCGCGCTGGTCGACGACGCGACCATCGCCAGGCTGCACGAGAAGTATCTCGGCCTTGACGAGCCGACCGACGTGCTGAGTTTCGTCCTGGAACGCAGCGACGACCGTCTGGAGGGGGAAGTGATCGTCAGCGCCGAAACGGCCGCCTTGACCTCCACTTGGTACGGTTGGGAGGCCAAGGACGAATTGCTCTTGTACGTGATCCACGGTACGCTGCACCTGGTCGGCTACGACGACACGACGCCGGAGAAGAAGGCCGAAATGCGTCGGCAGGAAGACGCCTATCTCACGCATTTCGGCGTGAGCCTCCGCGCCGAGGAGCCTCCGGCGTCGCCCCCAACGGTCGGGGAAGGAGGTGACGAAGACTCGTGAGCGGTCCGCTGTTACTGTTTCTGGCAGCCGCCGGATTGGCGTTGACGGCCCTGGCGGCGATCGGAGCCCGGGCGCTGTCCGAGTTCTCGCCCCATGAACTCAAAGAAATCTGCCGCCGGCGCAAGTCGCCCGACCGGCTCGGCGAGATCCTCAGGCGGCGCGACCAGGTGGCCTTGGCGGCGGTGACGCTTCGGGTAGCGGCCGCCGTGATGTTCGTCGGCGCCGGGGCTTTCTGGCTGTGGGGACGGTCGCCCTCGGCCGCGCAGCCCGGACCGGCCCAATTCGTTTCCACCTTCGCCCTGGGGGCCGTGGTGCTGCTGGCCGTCGAACTCTGGATTCCCTGGGCGGTGGTTCGCCTTTGGGCGGCCCCCTTCCTGTATTGCACCTGGACCACCTGGCGGATCGCCGGCTTCCTGTTGGCCCCGCTGGTGATCGTCGCGCGATTCGTCGACGCCATGTTCCACCGCCTGGCCGGCCGCACGCCGGAAGTGCCCGACGAAGAATCGTTCGAGGAAGACATCCGCACGATCGTCACCGAAGGCCACCGCGAAGGCCTCCTGGAAGAAGACGCGCGGGAAATGATCGAAGGCGTGATCGAGCTGGGCGACCTCGACGTCTCGGAAATCATGACCCCGCGGACCGACATGGTGTCGATGCCCCAGACCCTCTCCTGGCAGGAGGCGCTGGAATTCGTGATCAAGGTCGGCCACACGCGGATCCCGGTGACCAACAAGAATCGCGACGACATCGTGGGCATCCTGGTGACCAAGGACCTCTTGCCCGAGTTGGCCAAGGGTCCCGGCGAACAGGTCCGGCCCTGGACGTCGCTGTTGCGCGAGCCGTACTTCGTGCCGGAGACCAAACCGATCGACGTCCTCCTGCAGGAATTCCAGCAAACCCGCAGTCACATGGCCGTCGTGCTCGACGAGTACGGTGGCGTGGCCGGGTTGGTGACCATGGAAGACGTGCTCGAAGAGATCGTCGGAGAGATCATCGACGAATACGACCCGGATCTGGTCGAGGGGATCCGACAGCTCGACGACGGGCTGTGCGAAGCGTTGGGCAAGGTCCATATCGACGAGATCAACGAGCGGCTCGATCTCCAACTGCCCGAAGACGAAGACTACGACACCATCGGCGGGCTCGTCTTCAGCGAGTTGGGCCACGTGCCCGTCGTGGGCGAGGAACTCGTCTGGAAGAACGTGCGGATCACCGTTCTCGAGGCCACCCGCCGCCGGATCGAACGTGTCCGCATCGAAGTCCTCGACCGCACGCACCGCGAAACGGCATGACGGCTACTATCCGCCCCGGACCAGCGCAAACGCCTTCTTCATCGCGGCGGCGGTGGCGGCCACGGCTTCGTCGGCGGGCATGTCGCGCAACGTCTGGTCGAACGGCTCGGCGGCAATCGGACCGTCGTAGCCGATCTTCAACAGCCCTCCCAAGAACGCCTTCAGGTCGATCACCCCCGTCGCACACGGCAGCTTGCGGCGGCCGTCCACCTGCTCGTCGATGGGCACGTCCGCCGGGGCGTCGTTCAGGTGGCAGCAGATCACGTCGCGGCCGCTGAGCGCGAGCAGATCGGCCTCGGTCTCCCGGGCGTTGTACCAGTGCCACGAATCCAGCATCAGGCCCACGTTCTCGCAGCCGATCTCGGCGATCAGCTCCTTGGTCTCGGCCATGGTGTGGACGAACGGATGTTGGGCCGCGGTCCACGAGGTCTTCGGCCCCACGTATTCCAAGCCCAACCGCTGTCCGTGGTCGGCGAGCACGTTGGCCACCTCGCGAAGCCGCCCGGCGTGTTGGCGGAAATTGGCCAGGTAGGTGAGCGAGCGATGACACGGCGAGAGCCAGGTGCCGACCCGGGTGACGCCCGCGCGTTGCAGCACTTTGGACGATTCGGGAAGCTGCCGGAGCGATTCCTGGAAGGTCGGTTCGTCCCCGCGGAAGTTGACCGGCAATCCGGCGGCGCCCCAGAGGAGGTTCTTGGCTTTCAATTCGGCCAGCAGCTCGTCGAGTTCGCCCGCGGAGAGTCCTGCCAGGAATCCGGTGGAGGGCGCGACCGATTCGAAGCCGTACTCGGCCGCCAGCCGGATCGCCTCGCGCTGGTCGGCCCGCACACCGATCATGCCGCATGCCAGGTCCATGGTGAATTTCCGCTTGCTTTCGGCGGCGGCGGCCGGACGCGGCACGGCCGAGAGACCGATCCCCGCAAACCCGGCCGCGGCTGCCGTCTTCAAGAACCGGCGACGGTTGAAGTGCTTCACAGTGTTTCTCCTTTCATGTAGGTCAGGGCTTGCCCTGACAGATTCTCCCGCCGACTGCTCGATTTCGTCAGGGCAAGCCTTCGTCAGGGCAAGCCCTGACCTACGGGATTCTCTCATCTTAACCGCACGAACGGATTGGTCCGTTTTTCTTCGGCCACGGTGGTCGGCGGGCCGTGGCCGGGCAGCAGCACCGTCTCCTCCGGCAGCGTGAAGAGTTTGGTGCGGATGCCCTCGGTCAATTGCCGCATGCTGCCGTCGGGGAAATCCGTGCGCCCGATGCCCCCGGCGAAGATCACGTCGCCGACGAACACCAGCGGCTGCTGGCCGCCTTCATAAAGATACGCCATATGCCCCGACGAATGGCCCGGGATCAGCAGCGCCCGTAAATCCATCCCGCCGGCCGAGTAGGTCTGGCCGTCTTCGAGCGTGACGTCGGCCGCCGGGCTGACCAGCCGGGCGCCGAACATGACCGAGAGATTCAACGCAGGATCGGTCAGCTTGGCCGCCTCGACCGAACCGATGACGATCGGGCAGTCGGGCCAACGCTGCTTCAAGACCGCGTTGCCCCCGATGTGGTCGCTGTGGCCGTGGGTGTTGAGAATGGCTGCCGGGTGGAGGCCGTTCGACTCCAGGTGAGCCACCGTCTTTTCCGGCTCCAGGCCCGGATCGACCACCAGGCAATCGTCGCGTCCCTCGAGATGGGCCACGTAGGTGTTTTCCTCGAAGGGGATGGAGAGGATGGTGGCAATCCGAATTTCGGGACGTTTCACAAACTGGCCTCCACACGGCAGGGGGAACTAGGTAAATTGTAGTGATTGGCGGTAACGATCAGCAGAAAGGCTTCGCGACGTTTGCACAATCCCTCCTCAAAGAAGAAAATATTGTAATTCCCCAACGCTCATTTTGCGATAAGGTCGAAGCGGGAGACCCGCGGACGTATCCGAACCTGATGAGCTTGGGGTAGAAGCGACGTTGCGCTTCCCGAGGTTCCGAACCTGGTGCCGTATTGACGGAGAAGAGGGGTGGATTGCCCGCCGAACAGGCGGACACCGCGGGTCTTTGTCTCAACTATCAACAGGGAGGTTATCCATGACTCTGAGCACCCCGTTTCGCCACGTCTGGCTGCCTGGACTTCTGGTGGCGGCTTCACTGGTGGGGTCCACCGTGGCACAGCAGATTCCGCAGCCGGTTGGCCAGCCGCCTTACCGCGTGGCGCAAACCCCCCCACAGCCCGCGCAGCCCGTCTCCGTCGCGACGCAACCGCTCGTACACCCCCTCGACCCGGCGGTCCGTTGGGCAAGAGACGGACTGGTCAATGTCCAGAAGATCCAGGATTACTCGGCCACCCTGGTCAAGCGCGAACGAATCAACGGCAAACTGGGCGAACACCAGTACGTGTTCCTCAAGGTCCGGCACAAGCCGTTCAGCGTCTACATGTACTTCCTCGGTCCCGAAGAACTCAAAGGCCGCGAGGTGCTCTACGTCGAGGGGCAGAACGACGGCAAGATGTGGGCCCACGGCACGGGCATGGAAAAGGCGCTGGGAACCTTGTCGCTGGCCCCGGACGGTCTGATCGCCATGCGTGGGCAGCGCTATCCGCTGACGGAAATCGGCATCCTCAACCTCGTCCGGCGGCTGGTCGAAGTGGCCGAGAACGACATGGCTTTCGGCGAGTGCGACGTGAAGTTCTTCAAAGGGGCCGAGATCAACAAACGCCAGTGCACCTGTATCCAGGTCGTCCATCCCGTTCCCCGTCGCAATTTCCTCTTCCACGTCGCGCGGATCTTCGTCGACGATGAACTCAATCTGCCGCTCCGCTACGAGGCGCACGACTGGCCGGAGGAACCGGGGGGGCCCCCCGAGCTGATGGAAGAGTACACGTATGTGAACCTGAAAATGAACGTCGGGTTCACCGACGCCGACTTCGACGTCCGCAATCCGAACTACAATTTCTGAACCCGTTTCCGTCAGTCCGTAGGTCAGGGCTTGCCCTGACAGATTCTCTTTCCGACTGCCCGATTCCGTCAGTCCGTAGGTCAGGGCTTGCCCTGACGGCTTCCCCTGCCGACTGCCCGATTCCGTCAGGGCAAGCCCTGACCTACGAAACCCGGCCGAAGAGTCCGCTGCCTGGAAATCCCTGCCCCTGGGTGATAGACTGGTGATAGTCTGATGACACCTCTCGCAGCGGCGGACCGATGGGCGAGCAAGCAACACCCGATGCGCCGGACGTGGACGACCTGATCGAGCGGGCTCGGCAGGGTGACGGCGAGGCCCGGGATCGGCTGTTCGAGTTGTGCCGCAGCTATCTCGGCTACGTGGCCCGGTCCCAGGTCGAGAGCTGGCTCCGCGTGAAGGTCGACGCCTCGGACCTGGTGCAACAGACGATGCTCGAGGCGCACCGCGATTTCGACGGGTTCCAGGGCCAGTCGGAAAAGGAATGGCTGGCCTGGCTGCGGAAGATCCTCTCGCACAACGCGGCCGATTTCGTCCGCCGTTATCGCGGCACCGCCAAGCGCCAGGCCCGGCGCGAAATCCGCTTCCGCGACCCGGCCGACAGCCTCGCCGGCGGAGTGGCCGAGCCGGCCGCACCGGGCGCCACCCCCAGCCAGGAATTCCTCCAGCTTGACAACGAGCTGCGGGTGACCGCCGCGCTGTCGCAGTTGCCGCCCGACTATCAGGAAGTCATCGTGCTGCGCAACCTCCAGCGGCTGCCGTTCAACGAAGTGGCCGAGCGGATGCAGCGCTCGCGCCCAGCCGTACAAATGCTGTGGATGCGGGCGATCAAGAAGATGCAGTCGGCGCTGGGGGGGGAGGAGGAATGAGGAAGTATGAATGATGAATGCGGAGTGGTGAATCGATCCGAAAACGATGGGTAAACCGTTCGCGACGTCCGTTTAGCGGGTGGGCTTGCCCACCGTTCCATCGGCCAACCGCCATACTCGATTTGCCAATGACTGGAACTCCCGAAAACGAAAACCAGGACGCTCTGAATTTGCTGGACGACTACCTTGTCCGGTTGCAGGCCGGCCAGTCGCCCGACCGGGCGGCGTTGCTGGAGAAATGTCCCGAGTTGGCTTCGGCGTTGGACTGCCTCGACGCGCTGGAGGCCCTGGCCCCGCCGCCGCCACCCGACGACACCGGCGGCGACCACGATACGCTGGACGTCGAGCCGGCCCTGGGCGATTTGCCGCGTCCGTTCGGGCAGTACGAACTCTTGAGCGAAATCGGCCGGGGCGGCATGGGCGTGGTCTACAAGGCCCGGCAGAAGGCCCTGGACCGGACCGTGGCCATCAAGATGATCCTGGCCAGCCACCTCGCCTCGCCCGAGCACGTCCGCCGCTTCCACGTCGAGGCCAAGGCCGCCGCGCGGATGCAGCACTCGAACATCGTCCACATCCACGAAGTGGGACAACTCCACGGACACTACTACTTCGCCATGGAGTACGTCGAGGGCAACAGCCTGGCCCAGCGGATCGCCCAGTCCCAGCTCGACGTGGATATGGCCGTGCGGCTGGTGGCGGCCATTGCCCGGGCCGTGGACCATCTCCATCAGCACAACATCATCCACCGCGACTTGAAGCCGTCGAACATCCTGCTGGACGCGGAGGAACACCCCTACCTGACGGACTTCGGATTGGCCAAGGTCTTCGAGCCCGGCTCGGAAACCACGGCCACCGGCGTGATCGCCGGCACGCCCAGCTACATGGCCCCGGAGCAGGCGGCCGGGCAAAGCGGCAAGGTGGGGCCGGCGGCCGATATCTACAGCCTGGGCGCCATTCTCTACGAGCTGTTGACCGGCCGGCCGCCGTTTCGCGAAGAAAACCCGCTCGATACGCTCATGCAGGTCATCAGCCGGGAACCCAATCTGCCGCGGCAGTGGAATCCCAAGATTCCCCGCGGACTGGAACTGATCTGCTTGAAGTGCCTGGCCAAATCGCCGGGCGATCGTTACGCATCGGCCGCCGCGGTGGCCGACGACCTGGAGCGTTTCGCCCGAGGCGAAGCCCTGGAGGTCAGGCCGCCGAACCTCGGACAGCGGCTCTGGAGCTGGACCCGGCGACAGCCGGCCCTGGCGCTGCGGCTGGGGGCGTTGGTCTTGCTCTACATCGTGGCGACGACCAACTCGCTGCTGGGTCTGGTGGACTGGAGATTCTATGGAGAGATTACGATCCTGCTGGCCGTCTGGGCGGGAATCTCCTTGATCTGCCAGCAGTTCCTCGACAGCCGGCGATGGTCCATTCCCGCACGATTCGTCTGGGGCACGCTCGACTCGATCCTCCTGCTGGCCGTGCTGCTCTTCCTGGCCGACGGAGCGGCCAGCCCGCTGGTGGTCGGGTATCCGCTGTTGATCGCCGGCTCCGGCCTATGGTTCCGCGTGCGCTTCGTTTCGCTGATGACGGGCCTGTCGCTGGTCTCTTACGGCATCGTGGTGGCCGACTTCTATCTGCGGCGGATCGAGTTGCACGAACGCTTCGACACGAATCCCGATCGCCACATCGTCTTCTGCGTAGCCCTGATCGTGCTGGGAGGGACGGTGGCCTATCTGGTGCATCGCGTTCGGACGCTGAGCAGCTTCTACGGCCGGCAGGCGCCGTAGGACGGACCTCCGGTCCGTCGCGACGGACCGGAAGTCCGTCCTACATCCGTCCTACATCCGTCCTACATCCGTCGCACCACTACGAACCGCCGCGAAACACCTGCTGGTAGAGCACGTTCTTCCTCGACGTCAACGGCCCCGGCGTCTTGTCGTCGCGGAGGACGGCGACCATCATGTGGTACTTCGCGTCGAGATCGTCGGCGTAGTGGACGATCAGGGCCTCGGGCGTCATCGGCGGTTTGGGAGAGCCCCACTCGGGCAGGCGCTGGTGGGCGATCAACAGGTGTTCCAGCCGCAGGAGCGTCTCGGCGTCGACGTCGATCTCGGCGGCCGCCCGGCGGGCCATGTCGCGGCCCAGGAGCATGTGGCCGATCAGCGCGCCCTCGGCCGTGTAGGACGTGCCCTCGGGTTGCTGCGCCAGCTCGTGGACCTTGCCGATATCGTGCAGGATCGCCCCGGCCACGACCAGCCCCTTGTCCAGCGGCGGTTCCATGTCGGGGTAGTACTCGGCGTACTTGTCGGCCAGGTAGACGCAGGTCCGCGTGACGCTCAGCGTGTGCTCCAACAGGCCGCCGGCGAAGGCGTGATGGTTGTGCCGGGCCGCCGGATGCACAAGCAGCGTTTCGCGATGCGTTTGCAGAATCGACTCGACCAGTTTGCGCAAAGGCGGCCGCTCGATCCGTTGTTCGACGATCGCCGTCAATTCGTCGAACATCGCGCCGGGGTCGAACCGCGACTGCGGCAGGCACATGGCCGGGTCGAAACCGTCGGCCGCGTCGGCGTCGGTGACTTCGCGGATCTTGCGCACATCGAGTTGGGCACCGTAGTTCGACTCGCGATAGACGGCCCGAAGCTTGTAGAAGACGCCCGGCGTCCAGCCATCGCGGCATTCGACCGCCCAAGGCGAGTTGTCCCAGATCGGAAAGCTCACTTCCCGGGTGTTGTCGCGAAAGCCGACCTTGAAGTACGGCTTGCCGGTGCGCGTGGTCAGCTCCTCCTTGGAGGTCATCAGCACGAAGACGTCGGCTTCCTGGTCGGGAGCCATTTCCGAGAGCGTCAGGATGGGCATGGGCGGTGGATTTGGGATTTAGGATTTCGGATTGGGGGCTGGGGTGGCGTTTACAGCATCGATTGTACTGGGGGAAGCGCTGCGGAAAAGCCCCCGCGGCACGTTGCGGGGCCAAATGAGGAAAACGCCCCCGCACTGCGTTGCGGGGGGGGAGTGAAGGAGGAACCAAGGGAAAACGCCCCCGCACTGCGTTGCGGGGGGTTCGTTTCCGGCGAAGCCGCAAGCGGCGGGGGAATAGGCTAACGCTTGGTCGGTACACCATCCGAAACCAGAAACGGAGTATTGCGCGCCGTTTTCGTGAAGCCGAAAGCCCGCCCCATGGCTACCACCCGAAAGAAACCGTCTCGCCCCAAGCCGCCGCGGGCGCGGAGTCCGGACCAGACGTGGTTGGAGGCGTTCGTGCAGTACGTGGCCGGGGAATGTCACCTGGCCGAGAACACGGTGGCCGCCTATCGGCGGGACGTGGCACGGTTCTTCGAGTGGTCGGCCGGGCGGAGCGTTGTCAAACTGTCGATCCGCGACCTGGCGGACTACGCCGGGTGGTTGCACGGCAAGAAGCTGGGCCCGGCCAGCATCGCCCGGCATATCGTCTCGCTACGAGTCTTCTTTCGCTACTTGCAGTTGGAAGGCGTGCTGAAGGACAACCTGGCCGAGTTGCTCGGCAGCCAGAAGCTCTGGCAGCGCGTGCCCAAGGTGCTCAGCCCGCAGCAGATCGCCAAGCTCTTCCTCTGTCCTCAAGAGGGCGATCCGTACTGGCGGCGGGACCGGGCCTTGCTGGAGCTGCTTTACGCGACCGGATGCCGGGCGTCGGAACTGTCGGGCCTGCGGCTGCGCGACCTGCACCTGGCC
>DATLAN010000227.1:0-62009 GCA_035527455.1 Thermoguttaceae bacterium | reverse complement strand
CGAGACATGTGCGTTCGATGAGTCAGCCTTCCCATCCCGACAGCGCACTCCCAGCGGAAGGCGATTCGTTTGTGCTGCGTCACCGCAAGGCGATTCTCTTCCTGACGGCGGCCCTATGCATCGCCGGAGGGTACTCGGCCTACACCATGCCTGCGGCGGTCTTCCCCCAGACGGATTTCCCCCGCGTTGTGATTCTCATCGACAACGGCGTCATGCCTGCCGACGAGATGATGGCCACGATCACACGGCCCGTCGAAGAGGCGATGAAGAACATCCCGGGCACGGTGAACATACGCTCGACGACGGGGCGGGGTTCGGCGGCCGTCGACGTGTTCTTCGATTGGTCGACGGACATGGTCCAGTCCGAGCTGTACGTTTTGGGACGGCTGGCGCAGATCCGCAGCACGCTGCCCGCGTCGGCCGAATTCGCCGTCCACCGGCTCACCTTCTCCGCGTTCCCGATCATCGGGATCAGTCTGACCAGCAAGACCAAGGACATCACCGAGCTATGGGAGATGGCCCGGTACGATCTCAGCCCTAGGCTGCTGCGCATCCGCGGCGTGGGCCAGGTGAAGTTGGTGGGAGGCCGCGTGCCGGAGTACCACGTGGTGGTCGATCCGGTGAAGCTCGATTCGCACCGCCTGACCCTCGATCAGGTGACGCGGGCGCTGGCCGACACCAACCAGTTCGCCTCGGCGGGAATGCACGAGGAGAATCGGCAACTGTATCTGGCCGTAGTCGACAACCGCTTGCGCAATCCCCGGGACATCGAGAGCGTCGTCGTGGCCTGGTCCGGGAAATCGCCCGTTTATGTCCGCGATGTTGCCACGGTCCGCCGCGGGCAGGCCCCGCAGTTCAATCTTGTGACGGCCGACGGCACGGAAGCCGTACTGATGAACGTGATGAGCCAGCCGGACGGCAACACGGTGGCCATTGCCGATGCCCTGCAAGCCGAACTCGAGCAGATTCGGCGAGATCTCCCGCCCGACACGAAGCTGGCCTTCTTCTACGACCAGTCGCTGTTCGTTCGCGAGGGCGTGCGGAGCGTGTGGGAGTCGATCATCCTCGGCCTGAGCCTGTCGGTGCTGGTGCTCTACGTATTCCTGCGGAGCGCAGCGGGAACGATTACCGCCGCCATGGTGATTCCGGTGACCGTCCTGCTGACGCTGGTCGGCATGCGGGCGTTCCACATGAGTTTCAACCTGATGACGCTTGGCGGGATCGCGGCCGCGATCGGCGTGGTTATCGACGATGCGATTGTGGTCGTCGAGGCGATCCACGCGAAAATGCTGGCCGGCCACACGGCGCGGCAAGCTGTTCGGCTGGTTGCCCACGAGATCGGCCTTCCGCTGGTCGGCAGCACCCTGACACCGGTCGTCGTGTTCATCCCCCTGGCCTTCCTGGACGGCGTGCCGGGTGTATTTTTCCGGGCCTTGGCGCTCACAATGGTCTTTGCCCTGTTGACGTCGCTGGCGCTCGCCGTGACGTTCACTCCGGCGCTGGGCAGCCTGCTGATGCGGAGCCGCAAGGGCCCCACTCAGGTCGAGCTGGAGCAAGGGGGGCCGTTACTGCGGGGCATCATCGGCGTTTATGAATGGACGGTTCGCCGCGCGCTGCGTTTCTCCTGGCTGTCGCTGGCTTGCATCTTGCTCGTGGCGTTGGGAGCCGCAAGGCTGTACCAGGATCTGGAGACCGATTTTCTGCCTGCGATGGAAGAGGGGGCGTTTGTGCTCGACTACTTCACCCGGCCCGGCACCAGTCTCTCCGAAACCGACCGGATGCTGCGACACGTCGAGCAGATCCTGATCAGCACTCCGGAGGTCGAGAGCTTCTCGCGGCGGACCGGCGCGCGGCTGGCGCTGGCCATCGCCGAGCCGAACACGGGCGACTTCCTGGTCAAGCTTCGCGGCGACCGCGGGCGAACCACCGAAGAGGTGATCGCCGAGCTTCGCGACAAGATCCACGACGCCGAGCCGGCATTGAACACCGAGTTTCCCGGCGTGCTGAGCGACCTGATCGGCGACCTGACCTGGTCGCCCGACCCTTGCGAGATCAAGATCTTCTCCAACGACACCGGCGTGTTGAAGGAAAAGGCCGCGGAGATCGCCGAGACCATCGGGAAGATCCAGCACGTGGTGGACGTGAACGACGGGCTGGTGGTCGCCGGCCCTTCCATGCGGTTTCGGGTGCGACCGGAAGTGGCGGCGCGGGCCGACCTGACTCCGGCCGACATCGGCAGCACACTGCAAACGGCGATGCTCGGCACGGCGTCGTCTTACCTGCTCCAAGGCGATCGCATCGTGGACATTCGAGTCCTCGGTGCGGCGGAAACCCGCGACCGCGAGTCGGCCATCCTGGAGACCCCCGTCCGGTCGGGATCCGGCACCACGGTCACGCTCGACGACGTGGCGCAGGTCGAGTACGAGCCGGGGATTCTGGAGATGCAGCGCGACGATCTCCGGCAACTGGTTGCGGTCACGGCCCGCTTCGAAGGCATGGACCTTGGCAAAGGCATCCGCACGATCCAATCGCACCTTGGCCGGACGCTCCACTTGCCGCCGGGTGCGAGCCTGGAATATGGCGGCATGTACCGGCAGCAGCAGGAATCGTTCAAGAACCTCACGTTGGTGTTGCTGATGGCGATCTTTCTGGTGTTTGCGGTTCTGTTGGTCGAGTTTCGCTCGTTCATCGAGCCCCTGGCGATCGTTTTCGGAGCCGTGCTGGCGCTCTGCGGCGTGATTGTGGCGCTTCGCGTCTGCGGCATCTCGTTGAACATCGTGTCGTTCCTGGGGGCCATCATCGGGGTGGGCATCGTCGCCAAGAACGGAATCCTGATGCTCGATTTCGTCGATCACCTTCGCAGCCGCGGTTTCAGCCTGTTCGAGGCCCTGGTTCAATCGGGACGCCGGCGCCTGCGGCCGGTGCTGATGACTTCGTTGACCACGTTTCTGGGGCTATTACCGCTGGCCTACGGCGTGGGAGCCGGCGCGGACATGCTCCGTCCGCTGGCGATTGCGGTGATCGGGGCCCTGTTTATCTCGCTGGCCCTTTCGCTCGTGGCCACACCCGTGTGTTACTACGTGATGATGCGACTGTTTCGGCTGGATCGGCATCCGGTCGAGACAACCGCGTGACTACCATGCCGATCCGATTTTGACGGAGTGCGATCCATGTTCGCTCACCACCCAAGACTGCTGGCAGCCTTTACCGCCGTTTTCCTGACGGCGTGTGCGCTGTGCGGGTGCAAGGAAGCCGTTGTCGAGGAGGAGCAAGACACGCTCCCCAAGGAACCGGTGCCCGTCGAGGCCGTCGAGGCCCGGTTGACCACGCTGCGTCCTTCGATAGATTTGGTCGGAACCCTGGTGGTGATCCCCGAGCGATCGACCGTGATTTCTCCCCAGATTGGCGGCTGGATCCAGAAGGTCTCGGTGGTTGAGGGCGTCGAGGTCGGCCAGGGTGATGAACTCGTGGTGCTGGACGGTCGGCTGGCCAAAGCCGACGTGGCGAAGGCGAAAGCGTCGGTGGCAGAGAAGAAAGCGACTTTGGCGCGGCTGGAGCGGGGCTACCTGCCGCAGGAGATCGAGGCGGCCAGGCAGGAAGTCCGCAAGTGCGACGAACAGGCCGACTCGATCGCCCTGGAGGTGGCGGCACTCGAGCCGTTGTGGAAGAGCAAGGAAGTCCCGGACCTGCAATATCAGAAGGTCGAGGCGTCGCGGCGGGCGGCGGAGGCCGCGCAGGCGGCGGCCCAGGCCCACCTCGAGTTGCTCCTGGCCGGCACGCCGCCGGAGGAGATTGCCGAGGCGGAAGCCCGGCTGGCCATGGCCCATGCGGAGTTGGCAGCCGCCAAGCTCAATTCTAACCTCTGCCAGATCACCAGCCCGATATCCGGCAGGGTGACGCAACTGTTTGCCCGGCAGGGCGCTTTCGCCGAACGGTCCGTCCCGCTTCTGAATATCGACGACCTCTCCAAGCTCTTTATGCAGGTGCGGATTCCGAGCATTCACATGGCCAACGTGCAGCCGGGGGCTCGCGTCGACGTCCGCCTGCCGACATACCCCGGCCAAGTCTTTTCCGGCACCGTGGCACGCATCAGTGGCGAGGCGGACCCCGCTACCGGCGACATAGACGCCTTTGTCGAGATCCCCAACGACAACGCTCTGCTGCGGACCGGCTTGGCGTGCCGGGGGCGGCTCTGGCTTCCGGAAATGCCCAACGTACTGGCAATTCCTGTGGCGGCCGTTGCCGATCACGCCGGAAAGGCCGTGGTCACGGTCGTCGAAGACGGAAAAGCCCGCGAAGTCGAGGTCGCGCTGGGCACGCAGACGCACGACCAGGTGGAGATCACCAAAGGGCTCGAAGCTGGCCAGTGGGTGGTCACCGAGGGGGGGTACGGTCTGCCTGACGACTGCCCGGTGAAGATCGTCTCGAACCTCTCCGAGCCCGCGCGCACTCCCGATTCCCCGTAGCAGCCGGTTGACCAACGGTGCCACGGCTGGCTTGACCAGCCGTGCGACACGAGTTCTCCGGCAGGAATACGGCCAGACAAGCCGGCCGTGGCACCCAATCCGCCGGCAAAGTCTGCATAACGGGTAAACTCGCCGCCATCAGGCTGCGCAAATCGAAGGCTTGCCAATTTCTGCCGACCTTCGCATCGCGATCGTGCCGATTGTAGGGCATATCGGGACAATATCGCTTCGTTTAATTGTGCAGGCAGTTTGCCCCAAGGTATGACCCCCCTCCGCTTCAGTCATGTTCCTGCCGTTCTGGTGATGGTCGCGATGCTGGCAGCGGCTGTCCGCTCGGCGCCGCCGGCCCCATGGCCAGGCGTTGATAGCGAGCCGAGTCCGGCGGCCTCGCCGGGCCAGATACCGCTGGACCTGGAGTCGGCTCTGCAGTGGACGCTTTCACGCAATCCCGATCTCGTCGCGATGCGTCAAAACCTCTGCGTGTCGGCGGCTGCGGTGGCCGTCGCCGAGCGATTTCCGATGAGCCTCAATCCCTCGGTCTCGGTGGACGTTCGGCCATGGACGTTCGAGCACGACACGGGCCAAGGCAACCGGCAGTTGGCCACCGTGGTCTCGCTTTCCTGGATGCAGCCGATTGAGTTCGGCCACCGCACCGGCCGTCGGATCGCCATTGCCCGGGCAGAATACAGTCAAACGCAGTGGGACATCCTGCAAGCAGAGCTGTTGGCATTGATCGAGACGTACCGCCTGCACCAGACCGCGACGTTTCGTCGCGACAAGCTTCGCGTGGCGCGAGACCTGGCCGAATTCAACGCAAAGCTGGTCGAAACCGTGCGTCGCCAGACCGAGGCAGGCCAGTTGGCGGCAAGCGAACTGGTGCTGGCCGAGGTCGAAAACCAGTCGATGCAGCAGGTCTTGCAGACCTCCGAACAGGAGTATGCCGACGCGTTGGCTGCCATGCGGCGGCAGATCGGCATACCCGACTACGCAACAACGGCCGTCCCCGACGGTTCGCTGAAGGTCCCCGAGGGGCTGGCCGACGAAGATCAAGAGAACCTGACTCGCTTGGCCCTGGAGAGCCATCCGGGAATCAATGCCGCCAAGGCCCGCGTGGCGGCTTCGCATGCGGCCGTCGGGCTGGCCGAAGCCGAGCGGATTCCCATCGTGTCGGTCGGCCCGGTTTACGAAAACGACGAGTCGGGCACCTCGTTCTACGGCTTGGCCTTCAGCACGCCCGTGCCCGTGCTCAACACCGGAAGAAGCCTCGTCTACCAGCGGCAAATGGAACACAGCCGTGACCTCGTGGCGCTGGAGCAGCTTCGAGTTCGGACCGTCGCGCGACTGGACGCCTCGGTCGCGAAATGGCACGAGACAAAAGCCCTGATCGCCCCCATCGAAGCCAACACGGCCGCGATCCAGGCCCAGGCCGAGAAGATGGACCGGCTCTATATGGCAGGTCAAGCCGACCTTCTGAAGCTCCTTTCGGTTCGTCAACGATTGATCGAAGCCGAAAACGCCCGCCTCGACATGGTCTGGCAAACCATTCTGGCGTACGCCGAACTGCTGGAGGCTTCCGGCGGCACCCCGCTGCTCGGCTCGATTTCCACGGGGCCGTAGCGGCCCACCACAGGCGCGGTCTTCCGAGGACGCGATGACCTCTCCTCGGCCGGGGACTTGGTGAAGTGCATCACTACGATGCGGTGTTCGTCGAGCGGATCGGACGTGCGGTCTTGGAACTTGGGGTGGTACTCCAGGAAATCGGCCGACGCCCGAAGATGGCCTTCCGTCTTCGCCACGCGGAAACCGAGCCGGCCCATCTGCTCGACCATGGCGTCGCGCCACTTGCTGATCGGCCCGCCGTACGGGGAATGATAGACCCAGGCGACGCGATCGGCCTTCGCCAGCAGTTCTTCGCAGAGCGGGCCGTAGTTGCGATCCTGCGGGAACAGCAGGGCCTGGGGACGATAGTCGGCGTCCAGCTCCTGCGGGCCGCGGCAGAGGTTCCGCCCGTACTCGTCTTCCAGGTAGAAGAAGACCGGGTTGGAGTTGGCGAGGATCAGCGTCTCGGGCGACTCGCTGCGGATGCGCCGGACGACGGCGGCGGTCGGATCGAGCCAGCGGAGCGCGATCCAGCCTTCCCGGCGGACGAAGTGGACCGACGAGCCGGCCGCCACCATAAGCGCCGCGGCGATCAGGCCGGTCCGCGCGACCCGCAGCCGGCGGAGTCGGTGTTCGCCGCGGCCCAGCGCCAAGCCGGCCGTGATGGCCACGAACGGCGAGACGATCAGCAGCCGCTTCGGGCCGATCGCGCCGGTCTGGAGCAGCCCGAGGAGAATCACCACACACACCAGGGCCGGAATCCAACAGCGGCGGAACTGTGCCAGCACGAGGACCGCCAGCAGCAGGCTCGCCAAGGCCGCCGGCAGGGAAATCCAATAATGGAACGGCGTGGAGAACTCGCCGGCAAAGAGCACATAGAGGGCAAGACCCGCGTAGCCGGGCGTCCGCGAGCGGATCGAAATGTCCAGTTGCCTCAACAGCGTGGGGACCCAGGGGCAGAAGAGCAGGAAGATCGCCGCGTAGCAGAGCGTCAGATCGACGAGGACTTGCCGGCGCCGTTTGGCCCGGCACAACGCGACGATCAGGTGGACGAAAAAGAAGACCGGGGCCGAGTAATTCGTGTACCAGAGACAGGCCCCGGTGACGACGTACGGGATCGCCCGGGCAAACCGCGTCTTTCGCGACGGCGGGTCCTCATCCGGCTGGCGTGCCGATTCTTCCATCCTCAGGAAAAAGAAAAAATTCCAGACGGCCAGGCACGCGAAGAGCGAATACCAGCGGAACGCCGCCGGAATCGTCCAGTGGTATGGCATCAGGAACACGGCCGCCAGGGAAAACCATGCACCGCGCCGGCCGCCCAATCGCCGCGCCACGAGGAACAGCCCGGGGATCATCAGCAGGAAGAACACGATCGGCAACGACCGCAGCCGCCAGGGTTCGAAGCCGGCGACGCGGATCCAGCCGTGCAGGACGATGTCGGCCAGCGGCGGGTCCTCGTGGATGTTCGCCTGCAACAGGGCCAGCATTTCGCCCAGCGGGCGCCGGGCCACGTAGTAGCCGTTCGCTTCGTCCTCGCAGATGGCCATGCGGTGGGCGTTGACCGCCAGGATCGCCACGGTGGCGATGCCCAGCAGGAGGACGGTGATCTTCAGGCGGCGCGATATCGTCCGGTCGTTGTGGATGGCGTCGAAATTCCGCATCTCGGTCAAGCGGCTTTCTGCAAGGGTTCGGTTTCAGCCGTCTGGGCAAAGCACTCGGCCAAATACCGCCGGGCGTTGTCGACGCCATGGCCCATGTTGCGATCTTCCGGATAGACCTGGCACATGCTGCAGAGGTCCACGTTCGGCAGCCAACCCTGATAGGGCGGGATCCGCCGGACGTAGCCCAGGTCGTACCGCGGGGAACTGTAGTCGTCGCGGATGCAGTACGCCCGGAGGATCTCGTCGCGGCGAAAGTTGGGCAGCACTCGCCGCAGCGACGCCGTGTGATAGTCCAGAAGCGCGTCGAGCGACCTGCCCGCAAAACGTTCGTCGCCCGGCCGGTGGTAGTTGATCACGTAGAGGATGTGCTCTCCGGCGTAATGCTCGGGCGGGACCGTGTTGGTGTGTTCGATCAGGCCGCCGAACGTGATCGCCGGGTCGATGTTGTTCAGCCAGAAGTAATCGGTCTGGCGTCGCGTCATGATGAGAATCAATTGGGTCGCGGCGATATACTCGACGGATTCCGCTTTGCGGACGACCTCCGGCGGCGGGTCTTTCACGAGGCGCACCAGGCGGTCGGGGCTGGCCGTCCACACGACGCGGTCGAACGTTTGCGGGCCGCTGCCGCCGTCGAGGATGACTTGCGGTCGCCGGCCGGGACGGATCTCGCGGACGGCATGGTCGATTTGCACCTGTCCGCCGGCCTGCCGGATCGCGTCGGCCATTCTCAAGAACAGCCGTTGGAAACCGCCCTTGAGGTAACCGAGGCATTCCTCGCCGCCTTCGCGCGATTTTGCCCGTGGGTGGATACGCCCCCAAAGGAACGCGGCCGGCGTGTCGTCGGCCCCCTCGGCGAACTTCTGCTCCAGGAGCGGCTCCCAGAGGTTTCGATACCCGGCGAGGTTTCCGCGCCGTGCGAAGAACTCGCGGCAGCGGACGTCGTGCAGCCGTTCGGGGCCGGCGGTGCGCTTGAAGGACCACAGGTTCCAACCCATCAAGAGCCGTTGCCGAAGGCTGCCCAGCGGCGCGAAACGCAGCAGGTCCCACGCGGAGCCGAACGGCCAGATGCGGCCCCGGGCGATCAGGCCGCTGCGGCTGGGATTCCACATGAGGTCGTCGCCGAGGCCGTGCGCTTGGATCAGAGAGATCAGGTGCCGGTCGGAGGTGAAGATCTGGTGGTAGAAGTTGTCCAGGTACACGCCGGGGCAGCCGGGATACGGGAACCCGGCGGCCAGCCCTCCGAGTTGGTCCTTCTCGAACACGGCGACCTGGTGTCCGTCGCGGACCAGCCGCCGGGCGATGGTCAGCCCGGTGATTCCGGCTCCTACGATGGCCACGCGCATGGGTGTTTGGTACGCTTTCATCTGGTAACAACGGAACGGCGGGCAAGCCCGCCCGCTAAACGTTTTCTGGAACCGAAACACTACGCCGCCACTTTCGTTTGCTCGTACTCCTCGGCGTCGTATCCCCCTTGGCCGACCTCGTGCTTGGAAGTCCGGCTTGCGGGAACCGGCGGCGGTTCCTTCAGCCCGTAGCTCTGGCGAACGATCCACAACGGCCGGCCCTTGACTTCGTCGTAGATCCGGCCGACGTATTCTCCGATGATTCCCATGCAGATCAACTGCACGCCGCCGAGGAAGAGGATGGCGATCACGATGGTGGCGAAACCCGGCACCGGGGCCAGCCCGATCCGGGAGAACCAATCCACGAACACCCGCTGCAACAGGGTGAACACGGCACCGAGGAACGCGAAGGTGGAAACGAGGACGCCCAATTGGGTCACCAATCTCAGCGGCACGGTGGAGAAGGAGAAGACCCCATCGACGGCCAATTGCGCGAGCTTACGCAGGCTGTACTTCGATTTTCCGGCCGCTCGGGCGTGCCGCTGGTATTCCACGCCCACCTGCCGGAACCCGGTCCACGCCCGCAGCCCCCGCAAGAAACGATTCTGCTCCGGCAGCGACTTGAGCAGCTCGACCACTTTACGGTCCATCAGGCAGAAGTCGCCCGAGTCGAGCGGAATCGGCGTCTTGGAGACTCCCGCCAGCAGGCGATAG
This sequence comes from Thermoguttaceae bacterium, assembly GCA_035527455.1. Lineage (GTDB taxonomy): Bacteria > Planctomycetota > Planctomycetia > Pirellulales > Thermoguttaceae > DATLAN01. The sequence continues at coordinate 52,226 of DATLAN010000227.1, read as the reverse complement.
AAAAGCCCGTAGCACAGCCGCTTGAGCACGTTTTCCTTGCGCCCGCGGCGCACCGCGTAGACGACCTCGTAGCCTTGGCGCCACCTGGCGATGAAGCGGTGAAGCTCCTCGGGCGGATCCTGCAGGTCGGCGTCGATCAGGATCACGGCGTCGCCCGAGGCGTAGTGGAATCCGGCCGAGAGCGCGGCCTGGTGGCCGAAGTTGCGCGAGAGCCGGACCACCCGCCAACGGGGGTCGTGGCGGTGGATCTGCTCGATTTGCCGCCAGGTCGTTTCGTCCGAGCCGTCGTCGACCAGGATGACCTCGAACGGTTCGCCCCAGGACTCGGCCGCCGCGGTCAGCCGCCCATACAACTGCCCGAGCACTTCGGCCTCGTTGTAGCAGGGCACGACCACGGTGATCATTCGACGACCCCTTGTGTTGCAGACGTTCGATCCCTCCCGGCCGATTGCGGGGGGCGGAGTATACTCGAAGGTCGTCGGCCGCGACAAGGGCAACCACTGTGCCTTGGAGTATCGAGTCTCGTGGTGACCGGGTGTTTCCGTTGCAGACCGCAGCCCTCGTTCTAGGTTCCGCGCAGCGTCGATTCGACACGGAATCTATCAGGGGAGTTGACATCCCCCATGGAGTTGCTTACCATTCCATGATAGCCCTCGCCACCAGTCATCGGGATGCCGTGGCGGCGGTTTCTGGACAGAGTCATGATTCCCAAGGCGACCAATTTGCACCAATGTGATCCACCTACAGAGGGGGTTTCGCCATTGCACGCGGCCCGTTCGAGGTGGACTCTGACGGTGGTGGTCGGCATCTGCGGCGTGATCCTCTCGATTCTCCTGTACCGAGTTCTCTGGGGCCGGGAATACGCGCTGGCCGACGCGCGTTTCCAACTCGACGCGGAACGGCGGGTGGACGCGATTCGTCTCGCGATGACGGCCAAAGTGGGGGCGGTGCGCACGTTGGCGGGCTTCTATGCCGGCTCGCAAGAGGTCTTGCCTCACGAGTTTCGGACCTTCACTGACCCGTTGTTGACCGAATACCCCAAGGGCATCCAGGCGCTGGCCTGGGCACCGCGCGTCGTGTCGCCCGACGGGGCCGAGCGGTTCCCGATCTGTTTCGTCGAACCGCGCGACGGCAACGAGGCTCTGTCGGGCTTCGATTTGAACTCGGAGCCGAAGTGCCGGCCGGCGATGGAGCGGGCACGCGCCACCGGGCGATTGACGGCCGCCGTGATGACGCCCTTGTGGGATCACCCCCCCGAAGCCCGAGCCCTGTGCGTGATGGCCTGGGTCTACGATGAAAGCAAGGGGGCGGATCCCTCCGCGCTTTCGTCGGACGAAGGAGTCCACGGCTTCGTTCTGGGCGCGTTCCGCATCGACGACGTCATTGCGGATGCCTCCCTTCGGTGGAAGCCGTCCGGGGTCGACGTGCAGGTGTTCGACGAGCTGCCCTCGGGCGAAACCACGCTTCTTCACGCCCAGCCATCCCGGTTCCGCGGGCCGAGCAATCCCCTGACGCCGCTGAAAGAACTGCCGGTGGAAGAGGACCTGCCCATGCGCCACCTGGAACGCGTCGCGGTGGCGGATCGGACATGGGCCATCTACTGCACCGCGGTGGAATCCCAGTTCGCGGCAGACCGATTCTGGGGGCCGCTGGTTGCCCTGGGGGCCGGGTTGTTGCTGACCGGCTTGATCGTGGCTTATCTGCTCTTGTTGATCGGACGGACGGCACGGATCGAACAGTTGGTGGCCGAGCGGACCGCCCAATTGCACTCGATCAGCAATGCCGCGCTGGACGCGGTGATCATGATGGACCCGGAGGGAAACGTGGCGCATTGGAACCCTGCCGCGGAGAAGATGTTCGGCTACCGCCGCGAGGAGATCCTCGGCTGCAGTGTCCGCAAGACGCTCATCCCCGACCGCTACAGACCCGACGCCGAAAAGGGGATGAAGGAGTTCGCCCGGCACGGCAAGGGCCCGGCCATCGGCCAGGTGCTGGAACTCGAGGCGATCCGCCGGGACGGCTCCGAGTTTCCCATCGAGATCTCGCTTTCCGCGATCCGCCTGGAAAACCAGTGGTGGGCCATCGCCATCATCCGGGACATCTCCGCGCGCCGGCGAAGCGAGGAAACCTTGGAAAGGGAGCGGAAACTGCTGCGGAAACTGCTCAGTCTCCAGGAACGCGATCGGAAGCTGGTCGCCTATGAAATCCACGACGGATTGGCCCAGCAACTCACCGGCGCCGTGCTCAAGCTGCAGGCCTTCTGCCAACAGCGGGACCGGGATCCCCCGCGGGCGCAGCAGACCTTCGACGACGGGCTCCAACTGCTGCGGGGCTGCGTCGAGGAAACGCGGCGATTGATCGGCGGATTGCGTCCTCCGATCCTCGACCAGTCGGGCATCGTCGCGGCCGTCGAATACCTCATTTCCGAACACCGGCAGGACGGCGGGCCCGAGATCGAGTTCTCCCACCGGATCGGCGCCGCGCGGTTGGCCCCGCCGCTGGAAATCGCCGTGTTTCGGATCGTGCAGGAAAGCCTCAACAACGCCTGCCAACACAGCCGAACCGAGAAGATCCGCGTCGAACTGGCTCAAGTCGACGACCAACTGCGGATCGAAGTGCAAGATTGGGGAATCGGCTTCGATCCGGCCACCGTCGCCGAGAACCGGTTCGGATTGCAGGGCATCCGCGAGCGCGCCCGACTGCTCTTCGGCCATGCCACCGTGGAATCGACTCCCGGCCAAGGCACCCGGATCGCCGTCGAGCTGCCCTTGCTGGAAGAAACGTCGGACGAAATGGGCTAAGGCTGCGTCCCCGCCAGCAACTCGACCACCGCCTCGTGACCGGCGGATCGGGCCTCGTCCACCGCGGTGAAGCCCATGTTGCCTTGGATCGCCGCGTCGGCCTTGTGGGCCAGGAGCACACGAACCACCTCGACGCAACCTCGCCAGGCGGCGGCGTGCAAGGGCGTTTTGCCGTCGGAGTTGCGGGCGTTGACCTCGGCGCCGTTGGCCAGCAGCACGGCGGCCACTTTGTCGTGCCCCTACCAGGCGAAAGGTCCTTCGCGGCGGCGGCTGGTCCGGTCCGGCGCTCCAGGCCGCCTTCAACACACGGTGTGCAAAACGGTTCTGGAGCCATCTCGCTCCGCGAGATATGGCCATTGACGATCCAGAGCTTTTCGGGCGACATCTCGCGGAGCGAGATGGCTACTGTACGCGCCGTAATTCCTGTACGAGTTCTCAGAGGCCATTCGAGTCTCCGGGTTGGGCGGGCCGATCTCGAGAAGGTTCCGGCGTACCGTGTCGTCGGGGCCAATCCGGCCCGCCCGACGGCCGGTGGAAGAACACGTCGGGGCCGTACCGGGCGTCGCAGTACATCCGCCACAACTGCCGCCGCATGTCGCTCTCGGAATAGCCGATCAACCGGGCCTCCTGCTCGTCGGGCAATTCCTCGATGCAGAAGAGATCCAGATCCTTTTCGACTTCCGGCGGAGTGAATCGGCCGGCAAGAATCTCGTCCCGAATCCAACGGTCCACGACGGCCCACTGCTCCGGCACGGACCGGGAACTCAGCCAGGCGCGGGTGATCGGCGAAAGCTCCTCGCGAAGATCCGCCAGATCCCGTTCGCTGGGCCAAGGCGACCTGCCGCGCGACATCCGGGCGCAGACTTCCATGACGACCCCCCAGCGACGTATCGGCGCGTCGAGTTCGGCCCATGGATCCCCAGCCGGTGACGGCAGGGATTGCATCAACTCCGTCTCCAGGCGTGCCGCGTAGGCCTCGAGCCAACGGCTCAACCCCTCGACGTCCTCCCGGTTGGGTTGCCTGGCCTGTTCCGCCAATTGCTCGTTGATTCGCTCGATCCGGCGTTCGGGCTCCAACCTCTCCAACTCGGCCCGCTGGTGCGCCGGCAGCGTCTTGAGCCACTGGTGGTAGCGGCGCATCACCAGGCGGAGTTCGTCGGCGTGCGGATCGTTCCGGAGTCGCTCGTGGAGGTCGCGGAGCCGTTGCTGTTCGGCCGGCTTCCGCTCTTCGAACCACTGGCGATGCTGGCGCAGCTCGTCCTGCTTGGCCGGGCTCATGTTTTCGATTCGCCGGCGCCGCCCAGCGAGCGAATCATCAGGTTCCTGCAAGACCTCGGAAGCCGCATCTTCCGCCCCGAGGAACAGCCCATTCTCCCACAGCAGGTGCAAGAAATCGACGTCGTCGAGCTGGCGGTACTCGGCGAGATGCTCCAGCAGCGGCAAGTCCTCGAGCAACTGCCGGTTGGGATTTGGCACCATCGGCCGGACGAGGAAGAAGCCCGCCACTCCGACGGCCAGCAGGCACGCGCCGCCGAGGAACCCGCGCCGGCGGCGTCCTCGGGCGATTTCGGCCCGGCTGCGAGCCACGTCCTCTTCGGCCGCCGCCGCGACCATTTCCAAGGTGCTCTTCGTAAGTTCTCCGGCGTCTTGCGGCGTCTTCAGCTCATCGAGCAGTTCCCAGGTCCGCTCCAGCCGCTGCAGCTTCAACCGGGCTTCCGCGTCACTGGCCAGCAATTGCTCGATCCGCTGGCTATCGTCGGCGTCCAATTCACCGTCGAGATACGCCATCAGCTCTTCGTCGAGCGCGGGATCGGCATTGGCGGGTTCGTGTTTCATTGGTTTTCGGGAACCCGGTCCCCGGAAAGAAAATAGGGCTCCAGGACCTCGCGGAGATTACCGCGGGCCCGGTGCAACAAAGACTTGATGGCTTGCGGCGAAATCTCCATGACGCCGGCGATGTCGGCGTAGCTCATGTTCTCGAACTTGGCCAACAGCACGGCCATCCGCTGCCGCTCGCCGAGTGCCTGAAGCGCCAACCGCACGATCTCGCGGATCTCGGCCTTATCCAACTGCCGGGTGGGCATCTGGCCGCTGCTGGCCTGCAACATCACGTCCAACGGCCGGGTGCCCAACGGCCCGCTGTCGCGCGACGCCAAGGTCACCTCCCGGCGCCGCGACTGGTTCCTCAGCGCGTTGGACGCCACGTTGTTGGCGATCGTGAACAGCCACGTCGAGAACTTCGCCGAAGCCACGTAGTCCTTCCGCGCGCGATATACCCGAAGGAAAACGTCCTGGGCGAGATCCTCGGCCTGGTCGTGGTTGCTGACGAGGTGTTCCAGGACCGCTACCAGCCGCGTCTGGTAGCGCAACACCAGTTCCTCGAAGGCGGCGGCGCTGTCGTCGCGCACCTCGAGCATCAGCCGAACGTCGGGGTCCCCGAGGGTGTATCTTCGGGCAGACGATTCGCTGACGACCAAGGCGAGTCTCGGCGTGGGTGGTCGAGGGTTCCGGCCGCGGACGCTTCCGCGACTCTACCTACTAGTGTAGTCCAAGCGGCTAGGCGTTACCAGATGGCCGTTCGGGACTCGGGGCTGGGGACTGGGGCGTCGGGATGTCACGGTGGGTGGCACGCCCTGAGGAACGAAGGGCGTGTTTTCCCGACATACCACGCCCTTCGTTCCTCAGGGCGTGCCACCCCAGAGTCTACCGCAACACCGTGCAACTGCGGGAAATACGCCGACTTGATAACTCACCCCCTCCGCCGCAATTGCCCACAGGCCGCGTCGATTCGCTCGCCCTTGCGATAGCGGATCTTGACGTTGAGGCGCCCCCGCCGCAGAATCTCCACAAAATGGGCCGTCACCTCCGGGGCCGGTGTGCGGAAGGGGAGGTCGGGTACCGGATTGTAGGGGATTACGTTGACCAGCGCCGGGCGACCCTTCAGCAGACCGACCAGCCGTCGGGCATGTTCCGGCTGGTCGTTCAACCCGGCCAGCAGCACGTACTCGAACGTCACGCGGCGCCCGGTCTGCTCGAAGTAATCGTCGGCCGCCGCCAGGATCGGCCCGATGCCCAGCTTCCGGTTGGCCGGCACCAGTCGATTCCGAAGCTCGTCGTCCGCGGCGTGGAGCGAAACGGCCAAATGGTACTGACGGTCCTCCGCGGCCAGGCGGCGAATCCCCTTGGGCAGCCCGACCGTGGAGATCGTTATCCGCCGCTCGCCGATTCCCAGGCCGTCGCGGTCGGTCGCCGTGGCCAGGGCGGGCAGCAGGGCGTCGAGGTTACTCAGCGGTTCGCCCATGCCCATCACGACGACGTGGCTGAGCCGTTCCTCTTGGTCGAGCAGCCGTTGCAGGTGGAGCATCTGTTCGACGATTTCGCCGCCGGTCAGGTTGCGGACCACGCCGTCCAGCCCGCTGGCACAGAACACGCAGCCCATCGCACAGCCCACCTGCGTGCTGATGCAGATCGTACGGTGTTCCTTGTCGTCGCGCAACAGCACGCATTCGACCCGCTGGGCGTCGGCCAGTTCCAAGAGCAGCTTTTCGGTCCCGTCGTCGGCTTCCTGATGGGCGACGATGCGGCTGGTGAAGATCTGGAACTCCTCGGCCAAAGGGCTCCGCAGCGACTTGGGCAGATCGGTCATCTCGTCGAACTCGGCGGCCCGTCGGCGAAACACCCACCGCCACACCTGCGCGGCCCGATAGCCGGGCAGGTCGCGCTGGGCAAACCAGGCCTGCAACTGCTGGGGCGTCTGTTCGAGAAGATGAACCATGGAAGTCGCCGGTCGGCGGCGGTTTGGCGCTTGGGGGCGGCCGTAGCAGCGGGCGCAGAAGAACCGTTAGCGCGAGGGTTGTTCCGGCCGGGACACGAGTTTCTCGGGATGCTGGGCCTGGAGTTTCTTCAAGTGTTCGACCCAGCCTCGCAGTCCGCCATGTTCGCGAACCAGCCGCTCGCGAGTTTGTCTGACCTGATCGATGATGGGGTCCGGCGTCTGTATCTGCTGCTCGTTCATGAAAGGTTCTCGGCCCATAGCTGTTCCGGACTGATGATAGTTGGAGAAAGCAGCCCTAAGCGGCGGTTGACAACGGTCAAGTGTTCGAGCTTGTTGGGATTCGCCAAATGTCGCACGTTCCACGTCAGCAAGTAATCGAGTTCGTTCAGACTGGCCAATGCCAGATGCAGCGCATCACCCACTGCCGGCTTTGGCATGAGCTGATGGCGAACGTATGCATCCGCAATCGCATACACTTCGTCAGTGATCTCGATCAACGGCAAGGACGCCACCAATTGGACGGCTTGTTGTTGACCTGCGTAACTTCCTGCTTTCAGTTCAGCCAACGTGGCTTCCGAAGTACACAACTCGTAAAGTGCGGCCTGTAGCATCCACCACCGCCGCGTGATGTCCCGGCGATAGACACTGGCTGCATCCTGTCGTTCCGAAGCATAGGCGTTCGGAACGGTGCTCTCGATATACACGGTCTTTGCCATGACCTCCTTATTGTACACCCTTCACCCCCCGCCGTCAACGTCGCCCCCTTCGACTACGCCCTCTTCCCGCGACGCAACACCAACTGCAACGCCGTCTTGACGCTGATCCCCAAACGCCGCTGCCGCACAAGTCGCCCCAACTGCCGCAACAGATAACCCGGCCGAAGATAGAAACGCCGATAGCCCAGGCGGAGATAGGCCTCCAACGTATCCCAGTCGAGATTCGGGTGGTCGTAGAGTTCCCGCGCCGGAGCATGGAAGTTGTACTGGTCCCAGTGCGTCACCTTCATCCGGTCGCGCCACATCTCGTGCAGCCGCGTGCCGGGCATCGGAATGGCCAGGTTGTACTTGACCAGGTCGATCTCCAGCGAACGGGCGTAGTCGATCGTTTCGCGAAGCGTCTGCTCGGTTTCGCCGGGCAGTCCCATCAGGAAATAGCCCATCACGGTGATGCCCGAGCGCCGGGCCCAGCGGGCGGCCCGGCGGCCCTTTTCGAGCGTGGCGCCCTTTTTCGCCTCGGCCAGCAGCTTCCGGTTGCCGGTCTCGAACCCGAACGCCACCAGGTGCAACCCGGCCCGGCGAGCCAGGCGGAAGAACTCCTCGCTCACGTCGCTGACCCGCAGCCCGTTGCGACAACACCAGGGAAAATCGAGCTTCCGCCGCAAAATCTCCTCGCAGACGGCCGTCGCCCGGTCCAGGTCCGTGGTGAAGGCGTCGTCGACGATCTCGATTTCGCGGAAGCCGAACTCCAGCATCCGCTCGATCTCGTCGACCACGCGCCGGGGACTTTTCGGCCGCCAACTCGTACCGTACACGCCGCGGGAGCAGAACACGCACCGCCCTTTGCACCCGCGGCTGGTCTCCAGAAAGCCGACCGGCGCCGCTTCGTAGAAAAGCCGCGTAATGCCCGCGTAACGACGCAGATCGAACACGCTCCAATCGGGATAGGCGAGTTCGTCCAGATCGTGGATGGAACTCTCCGGGCAGATCGTTCCGTCGTGGTCCTTTTTGCCGTTGACGACGATCTCGTCTGCCCGTTTGCAGGCGATGTTCTCGATTTCCTCTGGCGGCACGCCGTCGGCCAGCCGGACGATCGTCCGGTCGCCTTCGCCGATCACCACGGCGTCGAAGTCGGTCCCTTCCAGGCACTCCCGGGGATAATACGTCGCGTGAACGCCGCCGCCGACGATCATCGCCTCAGGCGCGTACCTTCGCACGATCGCGGCGATTTCTCGTGCCTGGTTGAAGACGGGCGTTTTGAAGGTGATCCCCACCATCTCGGGCCGCCACGACTCGACGGCCCGACGGATCGCCGCCTCGTGGTCTGTTTCCACCTGCAAGTCGATCGCCCGCACCTCATGCCCGCCGCCGACCAGCGCACCGGCCAACACGGCGACGTTCAGCGGGGGAAGACACTCCTGCGTCTGCTTGAACTCGAAGCGGGTGCCCCGGTAGACGGACATCTCGCAAGGGTAGATCAGCAGCGTTCTCACACCAGGATTCCCGGGGCGGGCCGCACGGTCGCAAGAGCAGCGGTGGCGGCGAGGTTCAGAATACCCCAAGTATTTCCCATCTCCCCAGAGGAGTCAACCTCGGCAACGGCGTACGCTGCAAGGGGGGTGGTTGCCCGGCTGGCAGTTGACCCGGCCAAAATGGGGACAGTCACCTATTTTTCTGCTTCTTCCTCGGCCGGCCGATGGGTAAGGGGCGGAGGCGGCGGCCGAGGAGGGCTTCGAGCTTGCTGAGAAAACGGTCGCTTCCCAACGGGCGGCCGCGGTGGGTGTTCAGGCGAAGGGTCGAGAGCGCCGCTTCGCCCAGCCGCTCGGCCAGCGTCGATTTCCAGTCGTTGCCCGAGGTGGCCCAGCGACGAAAATTCAGCAGCTCCATCGAATCCTCGGCCAGGCGGCAGTGGATCGCCGCACTCGACCAGCGGTACCGCCACGGGCAGCGCACGATCCGCGCCCGCACCGGGTTCTGCTCGACGTATGCGGCGGCCGCCCAGTAGTGCTCCTCGTCCAAGGCACACGAGTAGAAGCGGTTTTGCCAGAGGTGCCCGCTGCGGCCGTGCAGGCGATTGACGTACTGCGAGTACCGGAAGTGGGCGCGACCCAACGCCTTGGCCAGCGACGGCTCGGACTTCGGCGTGACGATCAGGTGGACGTGGTTGGTCATCAGGCAATAGGCCTCGACGGCCAGGCCGTACCTCTGTGCCTCTTCCTTCAACAGCCCGAGGTAGGTTTGCCGATCGTCGTCGACGAAGAACACGTCCTGACGGTTGTTGCCGCGCTGGGTCACGTGGTGCGGGCAGTCGGGGATCACGATTCGAGCGACTCTTGGCATGTCGCGATTTTCGGGTTTCCGCCTTGGCTTGTCAAGAAGAAAATAGGTGACTGTCCCTATTTTCCAGGGGGGCAGTTGACAGCAGGGCACCGGGTTCTTATACTATGAATCTGGGCAAAAAAGACTCCAGGGGCGATCGTTCGTCCCGCAACACTGAAGCAGGCAGCGTTTCGCACTCGAGATCGTCGGCCACCGGGTCGGCGTTTTTCTCCACGGTGCATTCTTTAACGGCCCCGGTCTTGCTTTCCGGGCATCCCCGACACGTGCGTTGGCAGGTGTCTGCCTGCGCCGCGGCCGGATGCCGTCGATCGCCCGGCCCTTTCCATTAAGGAGAAAACCGATGAAACATGCGTCCGTTATCGTCTGCATTGCCGGTTGCCTGCAACTTGCCGGCACCGCGCTGGCGGCGGCCACCTTCTATCCGCTGGGCATGCTCGACGAGGGCGACGCCAGCGTGGCTTACGGCCTCTCCGGCGACGGGCGCGTGGCGGTCGGCTTCTCGCGCCACGCCGAAGGCTGGGAGGCCTTCCGCTGGACGGCCCGGGACGGCATGGTCGGCCTGGGGGAACTTCCCGGCGGGATCTTCTACAGCGAAGCCAGCGACGTTTCGTATGACGGCTCCGTAATCGTGGGCATCAGCGCCGACGGCGAGGGCTACCAGGCCGTGCGCTGGACGACCGACGGAGATACGATTCATGCCGAGGTCCTCTGCCCCGGCCAAACCGGCGCTGTTTCCGACGACGGGACCGTAGTCACCGGGTTGAGATACGCCGAGGGCAACGAACCGAGCAAGGGTTTCCGCTGGACGACCGGTCAAGGCGTGGTCGACCTGCCCGACCTGGCGACCGGGCAGCTATTCTATTATCCGCTAGGTATCTCTCCCGATGGATCGGTCGTCGTCGGCCGGAGTTCCTACAGTGAAGGACCTCCAGAAGGTGCCCAGGCGGTCCGCTGGACGGCCGAGAGCGGTTCCGTAGGGCTGGGAGACCTGCCCGGCGGCGACACCCAGGGTTGGGCATACGACGTGTCGGCCGACGGCTCGGTTGTGGTCGGTCGGGCCGTGTCGGAACATGGCAGCGAACCTTTTCGATGGACTCCCGAAACGCAAATGGTCGGACTCGGTGATTTTCCGGGCGGAGACTACGCCGGTATCGCCTGGGCGGTCACTCCCGACGGCGCTCTCGTGGTCGGCTACAGCAAGAGCGACCTGGGAGAACAAGCGTTCCTTTGGGATGAAACGCACGGGATGCGCAAACTCCAAGAGGTCCTGGAAGCGGAACACGACCTGCTGTTGCCCGGCTGGCAGTTGACCCGTGCCAAGGCCGTCTCGGCCGACGGGCTGACGATCGTCGGCGACGGAATCAATCCCGCCGGCGAACGAGAGGCGTGGATGGTCGTCATCCCCGAACCGTCTACGCTCGTCCTCTCGGGTACGGGGGTGTTCATGTTCGTGGTGTGGTGCTCCAGACGCAACCGGCGCCGGTCCGAGCAGAATCGTGCCCCGCAATCAACGTGAACCACACGGCACTGGCTGACAAGCAGCCAGTGCCACCCAACTGACAAAATCGCCAACCGCCGACCTCAGCGGGCGCGGCGGCGACGCCGCAGGCCGAAGCCGGCCAGGCCGACCAGGCCGATGACGGTCAGGGCGATGGTCGACGGTTCCGGGACCGGGTTGGGTAGCGAGTTCACCACGAACGTGCCCGAGATCAACGCCACGTCGCCCGGGCTGAGTTGGAAGCTGAGCTTCAGGCCGATCGATTCATCGACCGAGAACGGTCCGGGCATGCTGGCGATCGGGGCGCCGAAGGTGTCCGGCCCGAACGGCGCGGTCCCGTAATCGCCGGCGCTGACCAGTTGCGGCGAGTCCATCAGCGACTGATAGTCGACCCCGTCGATCCGCGCCGTGTAGAGCGGCGTCAGCCCGTCGGGCAGGGAACTCAGCGTGGCCCCGTCGCCGGCGTCCATCAACACGCCCGAGATCGATCCGCCGGTGTACGTGCCCCCGGTCATCGATGCGACCGGCAACAATGCGTCGAGCGTGAACTCTTGCGGGGTGGAAGTCTTGTTGGTGACGATGAAAGCGGCGGTCAAGACGGGATCCACGTTCGCCCCGATGTCCCAGAGGATGCTCCAGTCGTCGGTCTCCTCTTGGCCCCGGTACCGGTATTTGCCGGCGGCGATTTCCACGCCGGAGGGCTGCAACTCGACCGGCGGCCCTTGACCGTGGTCGTTGATCTTCAGGGTCAAGGCCGGAAGTTCCCCCTCGGGGAGGATGATCCCGGCGTTCGCGCTGCTGCCGATCAAGAGAAGTCCGGCGACGAGCAGGATCGAGATGAGATTCTTCATAGGTGTTTCTCCGACGAGCTTGGGCACGCTGGCTTCACCGGCGGCAACGTTTCTCAACGGGGCGGGAATCCAGAAAGGAGACAGCCGCGACGACCCCGCACCGAGCGAGATCGACAACGAGGCACATCGGCCACCGGCGCGGTCCGCGCCCTGGGGCGTGTTGCCTGGAGCCCGTTGTTGTCGTTGGACGCCTGCGGCGCCGCGCGCTGCCTCACGTGGGGTGACCGAAAAGTAAACTGATAGTTCATCTATAGCATATATGGCAAATATGTCAATTAGTTCGTCGCCGAAAAACAGATTTTTCCCTTGCAGGGTGGCTCGACAGGGGGGTAGGGCGGGTATGGGCGGCCGTCGAAAAGGGGACAGGCACCGGGCCGTCATACGTTTTTCGCGACTGCGGAGCCGAAATGCGGCCCGGAGCCAGTCCCCTTTCTCGACTCCCCGTTTGCCGAGTCAGACGATCCGCAGGCCCTTGGGCAGCGCCTCGCCGAAGACCAGGCCCTGCTCCTGCGCGTCGAGCTGCCCGCCGTCGCGCACCAGTTCGAGAAAATGGGCCGGCGATTCGTGCAATTCGAGCCAGTCGAGCACCTTGCGGCGGGTCTTGTCCGACACGTCGCGATAGCGGTCGTCGGTCCGACGGGTCATCTGCATCGCGGCCAGCCGGTGGTCGGGGTCGTCGCCGGGTGAGTCCATCAGCCGGCCCACCCAGTCGGAGGCCGTCTCGGCCGGCACCACCGTGTTCAGCGGCCCGTGGATCGGCTGCCGGGCCCCGATCCGCCCCAGCGCCCAGGTGATCGCCGCCCGCACGGGCGCCATCTTAGGCTTCGGCAGCAGGTCCAAGAGAATACTGCCCAGCTCGATCTTCGTAGCGACTTTCAGCAGTTCCAGCGATCCGAGCAGTCGCCACATTTCGGCCGTTTCCGGCACGGCGAAGGTGAAGTCGGTGCCTTTCCGCTTGCCGGTGGTCGACTGGCGGTGGAGTCCGCGGACGGGACCCAAGAGCGGCTCGGCCAGGGCCTGCTGTTGTCCGGCCGCCAGCCCGCCGCCGATCCGCCGCCAGAGAATCCACCCCTCCACCCGAGTCGCCGCGCCGGGGTGTACGATCCGGCCTTGTACGGTGGTCCAGGTCTGGGCCACGCGCCAGTCGTCCACGGCCATGCCGTATCCCGGCCGCAGCGAGAAGCCCAGCAGGTTCAACCAGCGAGCCTCGTGGGACGGGCTACGCCGCCGGCCCGGCTCCAGGTCCATCAATGCCTCCCAGATCCGGCGCAACAGCGACGCCGGCCAGTAGTTCCGCGCGCTGCCGATCGCCTGGGAGAGATTCTTGACCAGCCTGGCCGGCCGCTCTTTCCCTTCGGGCTCGAACGTGTCTCGGATCAGCGCGGCACACTTCCGCCAGATCGCCTCGTCGACGATCCCTTCCGATTCGGCCGCCGACTCGTGCGCGGCGACATCGGTCCGAGTGGCCGAACGAACGTCGAATTGCAGCCGCCAGCTCCCCCGCCCGGCGATCTCGCTGCACCATAGCTCCAGCGTGCCGATCTCCGTCAGCCGCGCGTGCAGGTGGACCGCAACCGTGCCCGAGTCGCTCTTCTTCCGGGTCCTAAGCACGGTGCGCATCGGCGGCAGCGGCGTCATCTGCTCGCGATCGACGGCGACCAGCTCGCCCGGCTGGTCGGTCAGCCGCGTGCTGGAGACGTACAGCGGGAACTCCACCGGCTCGGAGATCCGCAGGTCGAACTTCCGCTGCGTCAGGTCGACGTCGTGCCCGGGCTCGACCCTGGCCGGCACCAGACAGACGGCCGCCGCTTCCTTCCCCACGGCTGCCGGATCGGCAATGCCTTCCACCCCGATGTAGTAAGTCCGTGCCAGAGCCGCCGCAATTCGCACGCCCTGGCCGCGACGCACCATGCCGTAATAGGCCGCGCCCCGGGCCACCGCCAGAACGAGCCGATCGTGATCCACCCCCAGCGGCTCCCACCTCCCTCTCCCTCCGGGAGAGGGCCGGGGTGAGGGCGACTCGCCTCTCCCTCTCCCTCCGGGAGAGGGCCGGGGTGAGGGGGAATCGCCGACGGAGTCGCCTCCCACATTCTCTTCCGCAAACCAACTCCGCAACACCTCCAACAGCCGCTGCCGCAACAGGGGCGATGCGAACACCCCGCCGTTGAACAACACCACGTCGGGCCGGGCCGGATCCACGCCCGGCGGCATCTCCACGTCGTCCAGCGCCACGTGGCGGTGCGCGGTCAAGAACGCCGCCAGGCAACGCGTGATCGCCGGGTCCGGCGCGTACGGCAGCCCGAACTCCTGGAAACCCGACTGCCGCCGCAACGGCTTCTCTTCCAACCCCACGTGCGGAAAGAAGCCGTCGAGCAACACGTTCTCGACTTCCTCGCGGCTGACCTCGATCTGCCGTCCGCCGCCGATCAGCCGCGCGCCGGTCGACGGCAGATTGACGGTGAGTCGCTGCGGTGCCTCTTCGCCGAGCAAGGTCTCCTTGACTTGCCGACACGTTCGCACCAGCACGGCCCATTGTCGCGGTTCGAGCCTGGTCGGCGCATCACCCTCCGCCAAACGCCGCTCGATGTGATGGGCCAGCGCCAGATCGAAGTTGTCTCCGCCGAGGATCAGGTGATCGCCGACGGCCACGCGATGAAACTGGACCTTGCCGCCCTCGCCGCGACGCACGCGGATCAAGGTGAAGTCGGACGTGCCGCCGCCGATGTCGCAGACCAGAATCTTCTGCCCCGGCTCGACGATCCGCTCCCAATCGTCGGCGTGCTTGTCGAGCCACGCGTAGAAGGCCGCCTGGGGCTCCTCGATCAACACCACCCGCGGCAGCCCCGCCTGGGCTGCCGCCTTGACGGTCAGCTCCCGGGCGACCTCGTCGAAGGAGGCCGGCAGCGTGAGCACGATGTCCTGATCGCGAAGCGGGTGGCCGGGAAACGCGGCGTCCCAGGCGTCGGCCATGTGTTTGAGGTACCGCCCGGCGGCCTCGACGGGCGAGAGCCGATCCACGTCGGCCGCCCCGTGCCAGGGCAAGAGGTCGGCCGTGCGGTCCACGCCCGAGTGACACAACCACGACTTGGCCGACGCGATCAGCCGACCCGGCACCATGCCCCCATGATCCCGGGCGAAGAAGCCGACGGCCGCTTCGGGCTCGGCGGTGCTCCACGGCAGCCGCAGCGCCCCTTGGCCCATTTCGCCCGAGGCCGGCTGGTAATGGAACGATGGCAGCGTTTCGCGCCGCTCGACCTGCCCCGGCGCGACCAGTTGCGGCACGGCAAACGTCCGCACCCGCCACGGCGACCGCGACGTATCGACGTAAGTCACCGCCGAGTTGGTCGTACCCAAATCGATGCCGACGACGTAACGGGGCAGTGCATTGTTGGATGAGTCGGTGGGATTCACGATCGACGGGCCTTCTTTCACAACCGGTCCCGATCATCATACGCCGCAATCCACAACGTGACAAGGACGCCGCGCCGGACATCGGTTGAAGCAGATAGGACAATCGGCTACGCTATTATTTAGCCGCCGAGCTTGCTCGGCGCGTTGGGTCGGCATTTAATGCACGTTCCGCGACAACGCGCCGAACAAGTTCGACGGCTAATTGGGAACGTAGCGATGGTGCTGGCATACCACGTGATCTTCGGGGCCTACGGGTTTTGGCTGCCGAACGACCCGCGGGGATCGTGGTCTGATTTCGTCGGTTCCTGGGAATTGGCGCGTTTCGGCAAAGCAACGAAGGTCAGCACGCGACGGTCGCTCGCGGCGTTGCTCACGATCGGCATCTACGTGAAGAAGCCAAGAAGGCACTGAAGTTTCCGCCCGTGCAGTTCAGCGGTCGCCAGGCATTGGCAGTGGCCCCACGATGAGCGGCCGGTCTGGGGCGGAGGAGGCTGGAAGGTCTTTCTGGATACTCCGGCGGCCGTCGCCAGGGCCTCAAGTATGTCGAGGACAATCCCGCCAAAGAAGGTAAACCGCGACAACGTTGGTCGTTCGTGACGGCGTTCCCATTCGAATTCTGATGGACCCCATTCAGCCACCGAACTTGTTCGGCGCGCCGGTGCGGGAAACACGCAAAGGGTCGCGAAACGCGCCGAATAAGTTCGGCGGCTAAATGGCACCCCCTTGAGCCGCGGCCGAACGATCTGCTAGCATAGCGGCATGGCGACCACCCCGATGATGAAACAGTATCAGCAGGCGAAACAGGCGTGCGGCGATGCGCTGTTGCTGTTTCGGATGGGCGATTTCTACGAACTCTTCCACGACGACGCCAAGACGGCCGCACGCACGCTCAACCTGGCGCTGACCAGCCGCGAAAAGGGCGAGAACCCCATCCCCATGGCCGGCTTTCCGCACCACCAGTTGGAAAGCTACCTGGCCAAGCTGATCGCGGCCGGGATGCGGGTGGCCGTGTGCGAGCAGGTCGAAGATCCCAAACAGGCCCAGGGGCTCGTCCGCCGCGAAGTCACTCGCATCGTCACGCCCGGCACGGTCACCGACGAGGCGATGCTCGACCCGCGGGAGAGCAACTACCTGGCGGCCGTCGCGCCCGGCGATCCGGCGGGCGTGGCCTGGGTCGAGCTTTCGACCGGGCGGTTCGTGGCGGCCGGCTTCCCGGCCAACCGCGTGACCGACCAGCTCGCCCGAATCGCGCCGGCCGAGTGTCTCTTGAGCGAAGACGCCGAACCGCTGCCCGGCGTGCGCGACGAGCAGATGATGGTCACGCGGCGTCCGGCCTGGGCGTTGGCTTATCAGACCGGCCGCGAGGCGTTGTCCAAGCACTTCGGCACGGCCGGGCTGGAAGGCTTCGGATTCAACGACGCCCCGGAAGACGTGCAGGCGATTCGGGCCGCCGGCGCGATCCTCGACTATCTCAACGAGACGCAGAAGAACTCGCTGGACCACGTCGATCGCCTGATCCCCTATCGGTCGACCGGCACGCTGGAGATCGACGAGGCCAGCCGCCGGAGCCTCGAAATCACCCGCACCATCCGCGACGGCCGCCGCGACGGGTCGCTGCTGGCCGTGCTCGATCGCTCGGTCACCGCGATGGGCTCGCGGATGATGGCCGACTGGCTGGCCAATCCGCTGGTGGAGATCGACGCCATCCGTGCCCGGCACGAAGCCGTGGAAGAACTCGTCGCCCAGCCGTCGCTCTCGGCCGATCTGCGGGACGCACTGCGGCGGGTGTACGACGTCGAGCGGCTACTCGCCCGAGTGAGCACCGGCAGGGCCAGCCCGCGGGACCTGAGCTTCCTGGGCCGCACGCTGCGATGTCTGCCCGGGGTGAAGGCCAAGCTGACCGGCCGCAACAGCCCGCTGCTTGGCCAGTTGGAGGCCGAAATCGATCTGTGCGTCGATCTGCGGAGCAAGCTCGATGCGGCGCTGGTCGACGATTGTCCGCTCCTGGCGCGCGAGGGCGGCTTCATCCGCGAGGGGTTCCACGCCAGGCTCGACGAGCTGCGCGAGCTGACCCGCGGCGGGAAACAGTGGATCGCCCAGTATCAGGCCCACGAGTCGCAGCGGACCGGCATTCCCGCCAAGGTCGGCTTCAACAGGGTGTTCGGCTATTACATCGAGATCACCAACACGCACCGCGAGAAGGTGCCCGACAACTACATCCGCAAGCAGACGCTCAAGAACGCCGAGCGGTACATCACGCCGGAGTTGAAAGAATACGAAGAGAAGGTGCTCACGGCCGACGAGAAGGCGAAGGAGCTGGAGTACGAACTGTTCCTGGAGCTGCGCGACGCGGTGGCCGCCTCGCGACGGCGGATGCAATCGACCGCCGCGGTGCTCGCCCGGATCGACGTGCTGGCGGCGTTGGCCGAACTGGCCCGGGAGCGGAACTACTGCCGGCCGGAGATGACCGAAGAGCCCGTGCTGCGGATCATCGACGGGCGGCACCCGGTGCTGGATATCGTCGAGCCGGACGGCACCTTCGTCCCCAACGACACCACGGCCGGCGACGAGTCGGGCACGATCCTGCTGATCACCGGGCCGAACATGGCGGGCAAGAGCACCTACATCCGCCAGGTGGCCCTGATCACGTTGATGGCCCAGATCGGCAGCTTCGTGCCGGCCAAGCAGGCCGCGATCGGGATCGCCGACCGGATTTTCGCCCGGGTGGGCGCCAGCGACGAGCTGACCCGCGGCCAGAGCACGTTCATGGTCGAGATGACCGAGACGGCCCGGATCTTGAACACGGCCACCAAGCGGAGCCTGGTGATTTTGGACGAGATCGGCCGGGGCACGAGCACCTACGACGGCATCTCGCTGGCCTGGTCGGTGGTCGAATACCTGCACGACCGGATCGGCTGCCGCACGCTCTTCGCCACGCACTACCACGAGCTGACCGACCTGGAGCAATCGCTTAAGCAGGTGAAGAATCTCAACGTGGCGGTCCGCGAGTGGCAGGAGGAAGTGGTCTTCCTGCACAAGATCGTCGACGGCTCGGCGGACAAGAGCTACGGCATCCACGTCGCCCGGCTGGCGGGCGTGCCCAAGGAGGTCGTCCAGCGGAGCAAGGACATCTTGTACCAACTCGAGGAAGAGCATCTCGACGCCTCCGGCCGCGCGAAGATCGCCCGCCCGATCGACGCCCCGAAGCCCCGCGAGATCCAGCTCACGCTCTTCGGCCCGGCGGAGCACCCGCTGTTGGACGAGGTCCGCAAGCTCGACGTCAACGCCACCAGCCCGATGCGGGCGCTAAAGTTGATCCAGCAGTGGCAGGAGATGCTGGCGGGAGAAGAGAAGGGCCGGTAGCTTGGGGCCCGCGCAGAACCAACTTATCCAATTGGGTGGCACGCCCTGAGGAACGAAGGGCGTGATTGGCCAGTTTTCCACGCCCTTCGTTCCTCAGGGCGTGCCACCCTCGCCAAGAAATGTGCAGTTCATTTCTGCGAGGAACCTCAGCACCCGGCGTCAGGCACAGCCTGACCTACTGGTGCGACTGTCGGTAAATGTCAGGGAGCGAATACTCAAACGAGCTACATCGTCGCCGTGCGGCGGCCGACATTTATCGGTAGTCGCACCACTACTTGGCTGAACTTCTATTCGCCGACGCGGTCAAGCACGGCACCCGTTCGTCATATCCGCAGGTCAAGCCGTTGGGCACGCTCGAACGCCTCGTAGTCGGCGGCCTTGTGAAACAGCCTCATCCGCCCGTTCCCTCGATTGAGAACGTGGTAGACCATCCCGGCTTCGGTGGATCGGGCAGTTCGCGGCATGGAGTATCGTTCCTTGCCCAATCTGTCAATATCAGTGATGTCCCCTTTCCTTCCCTTTTCTTTCCCTGACATTGCCCCAACGCGCGGAATGATCTATGATTCGGCCTGAACTCTGCGCGAATGACGGGTGGGGACCGCCGATCTCTAACATTCGGAGAATTGTTATGGTCAAGACAGGATTCGGAGCAAGCAGAGCGGGCGTCAGAAAATCACTGGTTCTCGGCATCGCGGTGGTCGTTTGCAGTGCGTTGCTGACGGTTGCGGCCGATGAGCCGAACCGGACAGCGACCGTCTCGCCACCGACCGCAACGACGTCTCCAAATGTGCCGAGTGCTGAAACGCCGCGTCCCTATGCGCCGAGCGCTGTAACGCCACCTTACTCGTATGCGAGCGGCTCATCTGCAGCCGAACCGGAGGCGTCCAGCGGTGCCGACGCGCCTGTTCCAGAGCGCAAGCGGGTGGTGATTCACCTGAACCATGTCCCGGCGGCCGATATTGCCACGGCATTGGACAGGTTCCTCGTACGCAACCCCGGGTACTACGACACGCGGACGCAACCGCGTAGTGCCGTATTGTTCGCTCCCGGGGCGACCTCGAACAGCCTGCTTGTCAGCGGCCCGGCGGATGATATCGACGAGGTGACCGAACTTGTCGCGAAGCTCGACACTCCGCTGGACGTCGTGACTATCGGCGTCTGCATTGCGGTCACGACACCGGAAGTAACGACCGGCAAGAATTCTGACGAACTGGTAAAGCGCTTGTTGAAGAAAGAGCCGTCCGCGAAGGACGCCTCGGCCGGCGACGATTCAGAAGATGCAAACGTGAAGAGAACTCCCACCTTGAAAGAAGATGGGGCAGCATGGCTTGAGTGGGCCGACAAACAGAATCTTCTTTCGGTATTCAGCCAACACCGTCTCACGACGCTCGACAACCAACCGGCCCGCATCGTGACCAGCTCGGCCATACCGGTCGTGACTCTGGCGGAGTCAGCCAACAGGTTTGGGGCGGCAAGCGACCCTTACACGGCAGGCACCAGTTACGAATGGGTCCGATTGGAACTCGCCGTCACCCCCCGGGTTTCTCCAGAAGGCGTGGTCACGATGGAATTGGACGTAGAGTTTCGGACTTCCGGGTTACGTTGCTGGGACGTTGATGCGACGGTTTCCGCTGAGCACGGACAAACCGTTGTCGTCGCGGGGTGTCCGCAATGCGTGGACGGTTCCATGATGCAGTTAATCATCGCCGTCACCCCGAGTGTCAACCCGAAGAAGTGATTTGGGGACGATTAAAGGGGTCGGGAGCTTTTTCGAAAAAGACTCCCGACCCCTTTTCTGTAGCAACGCCTATTCCGGAGAATCGACGGGGCCACCCGCCTACGTGCGACCGCTCGTCTTCGGCACTGGCCGGCAAGCGGCCAGTGGCACCCAACCGTCAACCGCCGAACTCCGGGCGGCGGCGGTGCAACTGGCTTTGCAGGCGCTGGACGATCGAGCTGTGCATTTGGCTGACGCGGCTTTCGGAAAGATCGAGCGTGGCGCCGATCTCTTTCATCGTCAGCTCTTCGTAATAGTAGAGGATGATGATCAGCCGCTCGTTGCGATTCAGGCCCTTGGTGACCAGGCGCATCAGGTCGTTCTTCTGGATCCGCTTGGTGGGGTCTTCGCCCTTCTTGTCCTCGAGGATGTCGATCTCGCGGACGTCCTTGTAGCTGTCGGTCTCGTACCACTTCTTGTTCAGGCTGATCAGGTTCACCGCGTTGGCGTCGAGGATCATCTTCTCCAGTTCGGGGACGGTGATCTCCAACTGCGCGGCCAATTCGATCTCGGTGGGATGGCGGCCGAGCCGGGCCTCGACGTTCTTCATCGCCTCGTTGAGCTTGCTGGCCTTGCTGCGGACCAGCCGGGGAACCCAGTCCATGGTGCGCAGCTCGTCGAGCATCGCGCCGCGGATGCGGGGAACGCAATAGGTCTCGAACTTCACGCACCGCGAAAGGTCGAAGGCGTCGATGGCGTCCATCAGCCCGAAGACCCCGGCCGAGATGAGGTCGTCCAACTCGACCCCTTCGGGCAGCCGTGCCCAGATCCGCTCGCCGTTGTACTTCACCAACGGCAAGTACAGTTCGATCAGCCGGTTGCGCATCTCCTGATTCGACATGTCCTTCTTGAACTCGATCCAAAGTTGCTCGACGTCTTCAGGAGCGACAATCGTTGCCATGCATTCCTCCATGATGGCGCCCGGCGGCGCCGCTTTGATGAGATCCTTCTCGGTACGCCCGTTGGCAAGGCGGTCAGTCGGCAGGTGGTTTCATTACCTCGGCATCCAACTCGGCCAGCAACCTTCCGCGAACCGAATCGGCGACGATCCGCTCGGCCACCCAACCGATCACCAGCCCGATCGCTGCGAAGGCCAGCAAATGGCACCACGCGCGAAGCAGGATGGATTCGGCCGAGCCGCCGTGCAAGGCGCCGTGCGCCAGCGAGGTCAGGAAGGCCAAAAAGCCGAGGATTCCGGCGTAAATGTGAGCCACGAGTTCGTCCTTCGATGCCGTTAAACTTAGTGCATCTGATCCAGTTTAACAGCAGTTCGCCTGCCCACAGACGACTTTACTATCGGCTAGCCACGGCCAAGGGTTGAATCAATATTTCCTCTTTTTCGGGTTTTCGTGATTTCCTCCGGTTTGTGGATTGGGATGAATTCTTTGCGTCCCACGTCGAGACGGCTTGGGCCAGACGGTCGACGTGCCGTGCGGCGGGGCTGCGGGGCGCGGCCAGCACGAACGGTTCTCCGGTGGCGGAAGCCCGCCCCACTGCCGGATCGGCCGGAACGTGGCCGGCCCCGGGCAGATCCATGGCGAGGAAACGGCGGCAGGCCCGCCTTAGGCGGTCTTGCACGCTTTGGGCAACGGTTGCGGAAGGCGCCTGGTTGACCAACGTGCCGACATGGCCGGCGATCCCATCGGCCTCCAGGGTTTTGATCCATGCGTAGGTGTTCAGCACGGCCGGCGTTTCCGCCGTGGTCACGGCCAACACGACGTCGGCAGCCCACACGATCGGCCGCAGCGCGTCGTTGGGTCCGTTTCCCACATCCAGCACCATCAGATCCACTTGTGCGTCGAGGCTTTCCAACTGGGTAAGCAATCGATTCCCGAGGACGTTCTTGTCGCCCGGGAGTTGCTTCCATCGCCAGTCGCCGCCGAGGACGCGGATTCCGCCGGGCCCCGATTGAAGCGATGCCGGCAAAGTCCGCCGTTGGGCAATCACGTCGGCCAGCGTGAACCGTTCCTCCAGGCCGCAGAGGACGGCGACGTCGCCGCCGCGAGAATCGGCGTCGACGAGACCGGTTCGCAATCCACGGCGGGCCAGAGCCACGGCCAGGTTGACGGCGACGGTCGTCGTGCCCACGCCGCCTTTTCCGCCGGCAAGCAATACGAGGCGCGGACGGCGTGCGCGCTGCGGGAAGTCCGCTTCACTGCGGTCGCGAACGAGTCGTCGCAGTTGATTTGCCTGATCGTGCACTGATGGATTTTCCTGCCGACTGCTTGATTTCGTTGGGGCAAGCCTGGAATCTCGATTTCGTCAGGGCAAGCCGTGGTCCTCGATTTCGTCAGGGCAAGCCCTGACCTACTGGTCCTTTGCGGAGAGGATGCAGCGGGCCAGGCGATGGGGATTGGCGATTTCGATGTCGTCCGGCACGCTCTGTCCGTTGGTCACGTAGCTCAGCGGGAGTTGGCTCGATCGGAGCACGGGGATCACGTTGCCCAGGCCGGTCGCTTCGTCGAGCTTGGTCAACAACACCGCCGTGGTGCCGACCGGGGCGAAGCGCTCGGCCGTTTGCACCAAGGCCCGCGAGCCGACCACGCTGCTGAGTACCAGGTGGACCTCGTCGGCCTCGGCCTCGGTCAGGAAGGTCCGGAGTTCCTGGATCTTGACTTCGTCCTTCGGGCTGCGGCCGGCCGTGTCCATCAGGATCAGGTCGAGGTCGCCCATGCGGCGTATGGCCTCGCACATTTCGCGCGGCGTGGAGACCACCTGCATCGGCAGATCGATGATGTCGGCATAAGTCCGCAACTGCTCGACCGCCGCGATCCGATAGGTGTCGACGGTGATCAATCCGACGCGGCGTTTCTCCTTCAAGCGGTAATTGGCCGCCAACTTCGCGATCGTCGTGGTCTTGCCCACGCCGGTCGGGCCGACCAGCGCCACCAGCCGGCGGCGGCCGGGCGTGACCGAGATCGGACCGGTGACGGCAATCTCCGCTTCGAGCATCCGCGCGATGCGGGCCTTCAGCAGAACCGGGTCGGACA
Organism: Thermoguttaceae bacterium; assembly: GCA_035527455.1. Taxonomy (GTDB): domain Bacteria; phylum Planctomycetota; class Planctomycetia; order Pirellulales; family Thermoguttaceae; genus DATLAN01. The sequence goes on along the minus strand of DATLAN010000227.1, from coordinate 28,704 downwards.
ACTCGGTCCCGGCCGCCTCGTCGCGGATCCGCTCGACCAGCTCGCGGGCCAGCTCCTCGCTCAACTCGGCGTCGAGCAGATCGGTGAACAGCCGGAACAGCTCCTCGGGCAGGTCGCGACGATGCTCGGATTTCGAATGCCGGCAGAGTTCCTGGACCATCGCTTGCAGATCCTTCAGTTGGCCCTGCACCTGGTCGGGCAGGTGCGGGTCCTGAGCCCGGGCCGCCGGCGCGTGCCGGGGAGCTTTTGGCGCGACCACCTCGGGGGCGCGGTCCTGCGGCGGCGGGAACCGGCTGGGAACGTTCACGTGCCGCGACGCCGTGACTTCGATCTGCCGTGGTCCGGGAAACCAGCCGAAGAACCGGCCGGCGCGGACTTCCCGAGTGTGCAACACGGCCGCGTCCGGCCCCAGTTCGCGACGCACCAACGCCAGTGCTTCGTGCATCGTCGTCGCGCGGTAGGTTCGTACTTCCATGGCTCGATGGGGGTTAGGGGCTAGGGGTCAGGGGATAGGGGCTGGGGGTTGCGGGCTGGGGGCTGGGGGCTGGGGGTTTCACGTAACCAGTCGTGAAAACACCGTTTAGCGGGCGGGCTTGCCCGCCGTTCGGCTGCAGCCAAAGGCCGCGTTGAGGGTTAGGGATAGGGATTATGGATCGGGATTCGGATTGCGGTGAGGCGACCCCGCCGAACGCAGTCGGCGGGCGTTTGTGGTGTTTCGAAGCTGGTTCGAGCGTCGCATGATTCAACTGCTTCTCGTTCGTGGTCCAATGGGTTGCTCACTTCGCGTCAGTGACCATGGCCATCGAATCGACGATCGTGTCGCGGGTGACCTCGTTGTAGCTGAGGACGACAAGCTGCGGGATGTGCGGGGTGGTCATCCGTTTCAACGCGGCGCGGATCTGCGGGCTGACCAGCACGACGGGCGGATGGCCGCCGGCGGTGAGTTTCTCGACTTCGCCGACGATCTGGCGGCAGGTCGCTTCCACCGCCTGCGGCGACATGCGGATGAACAGCCCGTGCTCGTTGTGGTCGAAGCCCGCCCGGATCCGGTCCTCCAGCGCCGGGTCGAGCGTGACCACGTGCAAGCGGCTCTCCTCGTCGCGGTACTTGGTGCAGATGGTCCGCGCGAGCCGATGCCGCACGTACTCGGTCAACAGCACGGGGTCCTTCGACCGGGGCGCGTAGTCGCCGAGCGTTTCCAGGATCGCGCCGAGCTGGCGAATGGGAACCCCCTCGCGCAACAACATCTGCAGGATCTGCTGGACCTCGGCCAGTTTCATCGCCTCGGGAATGAGTTCGTCGACCACGGCGGGCGAGGTCTGCTTCAACTCGTCGACGAGGTGCTTGGCGGCGTCGCGGGTGAGGATCTCGTCGGCGTGGCGGCGAACCGTTTCGGTCAGGTGGGTGGCGACCACGCTACCCGGCTCGACCACCGTGTAGCCGAACATCTCGGCCTGGTCGCGCACGGACGGCTCGATCCACACGGCCGGCGTCCCGAAGGCCGGGTCCTTCGTCGTCACTCCCATCACCCTGCCGGTGGTCACGCCGGAGTCCATCGCCAGGAACATGTTCGGGTGCACCGTCCCTTCGGCCACCGGCATATCGCCGATCTTGACGCGGTACTGGGTCTGCTCCAGGCGCATGTTGTCGCGGATGCGGACTTTCGGCAGGATGATGCCGATCTCGGAAGCCACGTTCTGGCGGACCCGTTGGATCCTCTCGAGCAAATCACCGCCGCGGCGCGGATCGGCCAGGCGAATCAACCCCACGCCGATCTCCACCTCCATCGGGTCGACCGCCAGGTAATCCTCGATGCGTTCGTCGGCCGGCTTGGACGCTTCGGCCTTCTTCTTGGCGTCGTCGGTGGCTTTCACCTGGGCCGTTTTGCGCGAGAGCATCACCGCCAACGCGGCACAACCGGCGCCGAGCAGGATCAACGGGATTTTCGGCAGGCTGGTGAAGATCAACACGCCGAGGAACCCTCCGGCCACCGCCAGCGCCGGGGGACGCGAGAAGACCTGCCGGAGGATTTCCCTGGGCAGATTGATCCGTTGGCTGCTTCGGGTGACCAGCAGAGCGGCCGCCAGGGAGATCAGCAAGGCGGGCACCTGGCTGACCAGTCCGTCGCCGATGGTCAACTTGGTGAACAGCGCCGCCGCCTCGCCCAGGCTCATCCCCGCTTCGACCGTGCCGATGACCAGCCCGCCGATGATATTGATCAGCGTGATCACGATTCCGGCGATGGCGTCGCCGCGGACGAATTTGCTGGCACCGTCCATGGCGCCGAAGAAGTCGGCCTGCTGGGTGATTTCCTCGCGGCGGCGTTGGGCTTCGCGCTCGTCGATGATGCCGGCGTTGAGGTCCGCGTCGATGGCCATCTGCCGGCCCGGCATGCCGTCCAAGGCGAATCGGGCGGCCACCTCGCTGATTCGCGTGGCCCCCTTGGTGATCACCACGAACTGGATCAGCACGATGATCGCGAAGATGATCAGCCCGACCACGATCCGGTCGCCGGCGACGAACTCCCCGAAGCTCTTGATCACGCCGCCGGCCGCCAGCATCCCGTCCGTCTCGGCTTGGGTGAGAATCAATCGGGTGGTGGCGACGTTGAGCACCAGGCGGAAGAGGGTCGTGGTCAGCAAGAGCGAGGGGAAAACACTGAACTCCAGCGGAGTTCGCACGTAGATCGTAGTGAGCAGGATGATCACGGCGACCGTGATGTTCGCCGCCAGCAGGAAGTTCATCAGCGCAGACGGCAGCGGGACCATGATCACCAGCACGCTGGCGATGATCCCCACCGGCAAGATCAGGTCCTGGATTCGGGCCGAAGAACCCGACGCCGCCGCTGGCGGCGCAGCTCCCGTAGCCATCCGTTTCTCCGGATGCCGTCGTCGAACGAGGTATGAACGAGGTAGAAGAGAAGTGGGGAGACAGTACCGAAAAGGGCCGAGGGTGTCCAGGTCGGTTTGGCGGAGAACCACGTCACCGGCGATGGTCATCACGCCGAGAACGCCGCCGGTGAAGACCTTGCCTTGCGGGGTCCGAATCTGGTAAGATGGTGAATTCCCGTGGAGTAAATGAGAGGGGTAGGTGAATTGGGAAAACTGCCTGCCGATCAATATTAGGGGCAATGGCCTCTACCGGAGAACTAATCCCCCTCCGGACTGGCCGAACGATCGAGGAATGGTAATGGCGGCTGCCGCTGACAAAAAACCCGGGGAACAGGGCGCCAGAGAACGCTTCTGGCACATGCGGTTCTGGAACGGGATGTGGATCACCGGGTGGTTCCGCCTGCTGGGGCGAAATCGATTTGCCGTCTCGCCCAGCCGGGTGGGGATGACGTTGATCATCTCCATGCTGACGCTCATGCACCTGGCGCTCTGGGCAATTCAGAAACTCATCTACGGCCGCCGGATCGCGCGGACCGAGATCGAGAAAGCCCCGATTTTTGTCATCGGCCACTGGCGGTCGGGAACCACGCTGCTGCACGAACTGATGGTGCTCGACCGCCGGCACACCTACCCGGACGCCTGCATGTGCTTCGCCCCGAACCATTTCCTCGTATCGACCTGGTTCCTCGGCGGCCTGATCCGGCGGATGATGCCGTCGAAGCGTCCGATGGACAACATGAAGTTCGACGCCCGCCGCCCCCAGGAAGACGAATTCGCCATGTGCAATATGGGCGTTCCCTCGCCCATCTTGACGATCGCCTTCGCCAACCGGCCGCCGCAGTATCCGGAGTACCTGGATCTGCGGGGGTTGCCTCCCGAGGCGTTGGCTCGCTGGAAGCGGGCGCTGATGTGGTTTCTCAAGTGCATCACCGTGCGGGACGCCCGGCGAATCGTGCTCAAGTCGCCGCCGCACACGGCGCGGATCAAGACGCTGTTGGAGATGTTTCCCGACGCCCGATTCGTACACATCGTCCGCGACCCGGTCACCGTCTTCGTTTCGACGGTCTATCTTTGGAAGCGTCTCTATCGGCGCGACGGCTTGCAGGTTCCCAAGTTCGAGGGCCTGGACGAGTACGTCTTCGAGACGTTCAACCGGATGTACGCGGCGCTGGAGCGAGATCGGGCGCTGGTCGAGCCGTCGCGTTTTTGCGAGGTCCGCTACGAGGATCTGGTCAAAGACCCGATCGGGCAGACGCGCTCGATCTACGAGCACCTGGAACTGGGCGAATTCGACCAGGTGCTGCCGGCGCTGGAGCAGTACGTGGCGGATCAGAAGGACTACCAGACCAACCGCTACGAAATCTCCGACGAAACCCGCGCCGAGATCCGCCGCCGCTGGTCCAAGTTCATCGAGCAATACGGCTACGCCACCGAGCCGGCCAGCGTGTGAGGGTCCAGCGGGAGCCGATGGCGGAGCGCCTGCATTGGCGACAGTTTTCGTGACACCCGTGCGTGGTATTTGCCGCCAGCCGTCCGAGTTGGTACAATGGGCGCGGGGATCGATATGATTGAGATTGCCGCATGGACGGCGTCGGGAGAATAGACATGCAGACAGTCAAGATCGTCTATTGGCAGGCGGAAGACTTCTGGATTGGTTATCTTCAGGACTATCCGGATTACATGACCCAAGGCGATACCCTTGAGGATTTGAAAGACCATCTCAAGGATCTCTATGAAGACATCACGGAAGGCGAAATCCCCGGCATTCGCAAAGTTGATGATCTGGTGGTGCCGTGAACCGACTACGCCGCGTTGGCCGGGGGATCGGGAATCTTCTTGCCTTGGAGTTGATAGACGTACGCGAGCACCTCGGCCACCACCGCGTACTTGTCTTGCGGGATGGGCCGGTTCACGTCGACGTCGCGGTAGAGAGCCTGGGCCAGCGGCTTCTTCTCCACGATCGGGATCCCGTGCTCCAGGGCCAGCTTGCGGATCCGTTGGGCCAGCACGCCCGCCCCCTTGGCCACCACGATCGGCGCCGCCATCGTCTCCGGCTCGTACTGGATGGCCACCGCCAACTCGGTCGGGTTGGTGATCACCACGTCGGCCTTCGGCACCGCGTCGGAAAGACGGTTCATCGCCAGTTGACGCTGGACCTGGCGGCGCCGGGCCTTGGTCTCCGGACTGCCTTCCAGGTGCTTCATCTCCTCGCGGACTTCCTGGGTCGTCATCTTGATGTCCTGTTCGTGCTTCCAACGCTGGAAGGCGTAATCCAGAATCGCCAGAATCAACAGGGCCAGTCCGACCTTCAGCGCGATCCCCAGCAACACGTCGACCATGTACGACGCGATCTCGCGCACGCTCATGGCGGTCAGGTTGAGGATCGTATCACGCTCCTGGTACAGACACACGTACGCCACCGCGGCAATCACCAGGATCTTGAAGATGCTGAACACCAGCTTGACCAGGTTGGCCAGCGAAAACATCCGCTGGAGTCCCTTCAGCGGATCGAGCCGCGTGATGTCGGGGGCCAGCTTCTTCGGGATGAACAGGAACCCGACCTGGGCCAGGTTGACCGCCACGGCGCCCAACAGCAGCAGGCCGAAGATCGGCAGAACGCAAGCGGCCATGCCCTGAAGCGTGCCGTTCCACTCGGTCGTGAAGAAGTCCACGTCGGCCGACAGCCACGCGTCCCCGCCGAGCTGCCGCCGCGAAAAATCGCCGAGGAACTCGACCACCTCGGAGCCCAGCGTCATCAGGCAGATCAGCCCCAGGATCAGCATCACGGCCGAGCCCAGGTCCTGGCTCTTGGCGACCTGCCCTTCCTCGCGGGCCTTCTGCCTGCGATGCGGGGTGGGGTCTTGCGATTTGTCGCCGTTTTGTTCGGGCACAGGAGAATTTCAGATTTAGGATTTGGTAGCCGTCTCGCTCCGCGAGACGAGGCTTCATCTTGCGGAGCAAGATGGCTACTCTGGGGCTACTCTAAGGCGGCACGGGGGTGTGAAGGCTTTCGAGGAGAAGATCGAGAACCGGTTCGATCTGTTCCTGGAAGGCCCAGACTCCGGCGCCGAGCGTCAATGACAAAATGGCGAATCCGAGCATCGCGTTCATGCCGAAGCCGATCATCAGGATGTTCAGTTGCGGCAGCGTCCGACTGATCAGGCCCATCACCATCGTGGAGAGCAACAGGGCCAGGACGACCGGCACGGCCGCGCGGATGCCGAGGCTGAAACTCTGCTGCAAGAGCACCACGAACGTCTCGGCGATCGAAACGGGAAACGCGCCGCTGCCCAGCGGGATCGTCGCAAACGTGTCCAGCAGCCCGGTCATCACGATGCGGTGTCCGCCGATGCCCACGAACACGGCCAGGGTGACCAGGTACATCAGTCGGGCGACCGTGGGAACCTCGGTTTCCAGGCTCGGATCGAACACGTCGGCCAGCATCATGCCGCCCACCCGGCCGATCAACTGGCCGGCCAGCAGAATGCCCGAGAAGAGGATCACCACGCCCAATCCCAGGCAGAGTCCCACCGCCAGTTCGGCCCCGACGAAGACCATGTAGTTCAGCGTGTTTCCGGGATACTCGACCGCCACGTCCCATTGGCTGGGCGTGATCAGCACCGCCAGGGCCACGCTCAGCAGGGCCCGGATCTGGAGCGGGACCTCTTTGGTCCCGTAGATCGGCGCCGTCATCGTCAGCCCGCTCACCCGGGTGAGCACCAGGGTGAAGAGGAGGAATTTCTCGGTGTCGAGTTGTTCGAGCCAGGACATGGAGTAATGATGAACGATGAATTAGGAATGATGAATCAGGAATGAGGGATGGCGATTCATAAGCGGGTGGGAATCCTTTCGATCAACTCGGTGGAGTATTGGAGCATGCGGGCGACCAGCCAGGGGAGCATGAGACTCAGGGCGATGATCATGGCCACGATTTTGGGGATGAAGGCCAGGCTCTGTTCCTGGATTTGGGTCAGGGCCTGGAACAACCCGACGAGAAGCCCGACGACCATGCCGGCCACCAGCATGGGCGAAGAGACGATCAGCGCGGTCCAGATGGCTTCACGTCCGATGTCGATTGCGTCTTGAGGGTTCATGGGGAGGGGCTAGGGACTAGGGGCTAGGGGCTAGGGGATAGGGACTAGGGGATAGGGACTAGGGGATAGGGACACCGTTTAGCGGGCGGGCTTGCCCGCCGTTCCGTTGCGGCCAAAAGCCGCATTGGACATTCGTCATTAGACATTCGTCATTGGACATTCGTCATTGGACATTCGTCATTAGGGAACAGGGATCGGGATACGTCACGTGAAGACCTGGAAACTTTCCATGAGCATGCCGACGACCAGATGCCAGCCGTCGACCAGGACGAACAGCAGGAGTTTGAACGGCAGCGAGATCAAGATCGGCGGCAGCATCAGCATGCCCATCGAGACCATCACGGCGGCGACGACCATGTCCAGGATCAAAAACGGCAAGTAGATCTGGAAGCCGATCAGAAAGGCCGTCTTCAACTCGCTGAGCATGAAGGCCGGCAGCAGGGCCTGGAGCGGCACGTCCTCGAAGTACACCTTCTCGTAGTCGATCTGTTCGTCTTTGTCGAGCGTGTATTCCCAAAACATGTAAACGTCTTCTTCGTTGCCGGTCCGGGCGATCTGCATGCTCATGAACCGGCGGATCGGCGTGATGCCCGCCGTCCAGGTCTGCTCCAGGTCGATCTGCTTTTCGGTGTACGGAACAACGGCCTCGTTGTAGACCTGCTTCCACACCGGCGACATGATCAACAGGGTCATGAACAGCGCCAGCGTGGTGACCACCTGGCTGGGCGGGAGTTGCTGGGTCCCGATGGCCTGACGCAACAGACCCAACACCACGATGATCCGCACGAAGCACGTCGTCATCAACAGCACCGCCGGCGCCAGGCTGAGCACGGTCAACAGCAGCATGACCTGGATCGTCGAACTGAGCCCTTCGGGGCTGGCCCACTGCTTGGGTCCGCCGGCCAGCCCCTCGGGCACCTCGATCGACAGAGGTTGGTTGGGTGTTTCCGGCGGGCGCGTGGCGTTGGGCGTGTTCTGCGGGTACGGCCGATAGGGAACGTCCTGGGCGGTCGCCGACCCGAAGAGGCACAGACACGCCAGTATCACGCCCACCGCCGCCAGCCCGCGTCGCAGACGGCCGCTGCGCCAGCGATCCAGCGCGGCGGCGTTTTTTGGTAGCCATCTCGCTGGGCGAGATGCAGCCTCTTCGTCTCTGCGAGATGCAGCCTCGTCTCGCGGAGCGAGACGGCTACTTTGGCGGCTGGGCCGCGTCGGAGATTCGTCAACCATCAAGGTTCTCCAATCCATGGTGGCCCGACGGCATGCGCGTAGCGCCGACGGGCTGCCGCGTGCGTTGGATTTCCCGGGTCACTTCACGCGAGGGGTGCGGCTGGGTGAACTGCTGAAAGACCTGGCGGAACACGGCCGTGGCACTGTTGGGACGGGCCTGCTGGCAAAGACCGGCCAGGCGGTCGACCTCGGCCGCTTCGGTGATCTCGGTCAGCGTCTCCGCGCCGGCCGGAGTCACCGAGACCAACACCAACTTCACGCCGCACCGCAGCAGATAGACCTGTTGGCGGCCCGCCATCGGGGCGCGGCCGAGGATCTCGAAGACCTCGCCGGGCAGCAGCGTCGCGCCGATCGGCGCGGCCCGACGCATCCCCCAGGCGACCAGAAAGAAGATCCCCAGCACGACTCCCAGACTGCCGGCCACGGTGACCATCGAGGGCAGGCCGCCGAAGCGACTCCCTTGGGTACCCTCGGAATCACCGGCCCGCTTCAGCGGGATCGGCGACTTGCTCGCCGGCGGCTTCAGCGGGACGGGGGCCGGCGCGTGGGCCTGGGCAGGTTGGGCCTGGGCAGGTGATGTCGGACCTATCCCCGGGGGAGGATTGCCCGGCGTCGAAGGCGACTGGTAGGCGGCCGGCACGACGGCAGATGACGGTCGGCCGGTCGGCGCCGCAAAGGCCTGGCCGGTCCGCGCCGCAAAGGGCTGCCCGTAGCTGGGATACTGCCAGTTCGCATTGGGGGGCTGTGTCTGGGCCAGCAGGCAGGTGGGGCTCGCCAGCAGCAGGATCGGCCCAATCGTTCGAGAGATCGAAGGCATCCGTGCCCTTTCTTTCTTGATTTTTTCCTAAAGGCGGCCGGCGCGGGTGGCCGATATCGATACGGGTGGGTCGTTTCTTGTCTTTCTGAACCGGTCGGTTTGTGCACGGGACATGGGCGTTTTCTGGAAAGGACGGGCGGTGACGGGGAAATCCTAGGCGGAGACGTTCACGCCGGCGATCAACTCGGCCACGCGGACGCAGAAGTTGTCGTTGAGCACGAGCACTTCGCCCCGGGCGATCAGCCGCCCGTTGACGTAGATGTCGACCGGATCGCCGGCCAGCTTGTCCAGCGGGACGACCGAACCCTTGCGGAGTTTCAGGACGTCTTCCAGGTACATGTGGGTGCGTCCCAGTTCGATCTTCAAGTCGAGTTCGACGTCGCGGATCAGATCCAGAGTGGCATTCTCGGTCGAGGCGGCCGCGCCGGAGAATTCGTCGAGCCGGAAGGCACTGACACCCGGCGGCAAATCTCCGCAGGCCCCGTCGTCGATCGACGCCAGGGCCTTCTCGGCCTGGCTGAGCAGAAAATCTACGTCGCCTTGTGCCATGCCGCCACCATCACCCATGGGACCGAAGTCCGATTCCGGCGTCGGCGCCGCAGGCGCCGAACCGGGAGAAGCCATCTGGGGGTTTTTGAAGAGCTTTTCAATGTCGTCCTGAGCGAGCAGTTTGTTATCGTCTTCGGCTGCCGGCGGGGTCTGTGGGCTACCGCCGCCGCCGTTGAGCAGGGACTCGATCTCGTTTTGTCCCAACGGCCCGTCCGACGCGTCGGCGGCCGCCGACGCGTTCGCAGCCGGGTTATCCGCCGAAGCTTGGCTCTTGGCCTGATTGAGCAGTTGCTCGATCTCGCTCTGATCCATCAGGTTATCGTCTGGCATGGGAATCCATTCCTGCGGGTGACGTTTGCGTTATTGTTCTATGAAGGAAAAGTCGCTGAAAATGACGGTTCGAAGGTAAGTACCGCCGAGGATCCGGTTTGTCTTCTCCAGGATCTTCCGCCGGATCAGGCCCAATTGGGCGTCGGTCAGGTCGGTGATGTCGGCGCTGCGAACGGTGACCAGCACCTGTTCGCGGAAGCGGTTGCGGTTCTCGTCCATCACGCCGAGGAAATCGTTGTAATCGTCGTTGCGGACCGTCCCCCAGAGATGAAAGTCGATCCGCAGCGTGGTGCTGGAGACGGGCTGGAAGGCGGTCACGCTGAACTCTTCCAGGTCCACTTCTACCTGGTCGATCAGGGCTCCCGCCTCCTCGGTTTCGTCCACGGCGTAGTCGTCCGCTTCCGCCTGGATTCCGACGGCGACTTCGGCCATGGCCGACGTTTCCGACCGCGAAGGAAGCATCCAATACGCCGCCGCGCACTCGGCCGCGATCACGGCCGCCAGGAACAGCAAGACCTTGGCCTTGGCCGAACGCGAGGGTTTGGTCTCGGACGTCACGTCTGCGGCGTCCGACGGTTTGGTCAGGTTGGGAGTCAGTTCGGGCATGGCTTCGTGGTGGCCGACTGTCGCTGGGTTTCGCGATCCTCTTCAATGTCAAGTTTAGGACGCTTTTCGACGCTCAAGGGCCTCCTTCGGGGAGAACTCGATCCGCGTCTCCTTCCCCCACTCCCGTCGGGTCATCAACCAGTTCGGGGAGCACGAATATTTCCACTCGGGGATTGCTCTTCAGCAGCATCGGATCCGGCTGCGTGTGTTTCGGTTCGTTTTCGGCGGCCGAGGTCAAACGGATCCGCCGTCGCTCGATTCCGAGCTTGACAAGGTATTCCATCACCGCCTTGCACCGGGCGTGCGCCAGGTCCCAGTGGTCCTTGTACGGACTACCCGGCGGCAGGGGGTGCGTGGACGTGTGCCCGCGGATTTCGATCTTCTGGGGCTTTCCGCCGATCTGCTGGGCGGCGGCCTGGAGGATGCGTTTGTGCTCGTCGGTCAATTCGGCGGAGCCGATTTCGAAGGTGACCAGCCCGCCGCGGGTGGAGTGCCGGGAGACGTGCATCGCCATCACGCGGGGGTGTTCGCCCACCGGGGCTTTGACCTTGTCGCCGCCGCGCATCGTGTCGGCCCTTTGGGCTCGGCCGAGGGTGGCCAGTTTGGCGATCATGGAGTTTTTCGGGTCGGCTTCGCCGGGCATAGGGCTGACGATCGTCGACTCGAAGCCGAAACGTTTCCGCAGCGCGTCCATGATCGCCTGGTAGCGTTGATCTTCCTTGATTTCGCTCATCGAGAACAGCATGATGAAGAAGGTCAACAGCAGCGACATCATGTCGCCGAAGGTAACCACCCATTCCGGGATTTCGGCTTTGTCTTCTTGTTGTTGTCCGACGGTTGCCATGGGATCAGGCCGCCTCCTGGGCGTGGGGCCTCATCTTCGGCGGGATGAAGGTGTTGAGCTTCTGCTCGATCACGCGGGGATTGTCTCCCGACTGGATGCCCATGATCCCGCGGACGATGACTTCCATGGCCAGCAATTCGTGTTTGTCGATGAATCCGAGCTTTTCGGCGAAGGGGAGCAGGAACAGGTTGGCGAACACCGCTCCGTAGAGCGTCGTCAGCAACGCCACGGCCATGCCTTCGCCGATGGTGTTGGGGGTCATGTCGCCGAGCATGATGACCAGTCCCATCAGGGTCCCGATCATGCCGAACGCGGGTGCGAAACGGCCCAACTGGGCGATCACGTCCTTTCCGTTTCGATGGCGGGTGGCCACGGCGTCCATTTCGGTGCGCATGATGTCTTCGATCATCTCGGGCCGGGTGCCGTCGACGGCCATCTGGATGCCCAGCACGACGAACGGATTGGAGATCTCCTCCAGCCTGCTTTCCAGGGCCAACAGCCCGTCGCGCCGCGCCGTCTCGGCCAGCGAGACGATCAATTCGATCAACTCGCCCAAGTCCTGCTGCTTGTTGAAGAAGATGTTCTTGGAAACCCGAAACGTGTTCACGAAGCTTTTCAACGGGAAGCAGATCAGCACGGCCGAGAGGGAGCCTCCGAAAACCACGAGGATCGAGGCCGTGTCGAAGAACGCCCCCAGCGGCGACTTGACCATGATCGAGATCAGGATCAGGCACGACCCCAACAACATTCCGATGATTGTGGCAATATCCATCGCTTAACAGGCTTGTTCGCTTGGCGGGTCGATCTGCGAGACGGCCGGTTCTCGCGGTGCAGGCGGCGGGACCAGGTGCTTGGCCTGCTGGTAGGCCACCGCACGCCGCAATACCTCGTCCATCGATTCGATCACTACGATCCGTTCTCCCGTCGTGAGCGTTATGAACGTATCGGGCCGGACCTCGACGTAGCGGACCAGGTCGGCGTTGAGGATGAATTGTTCTCCTCCCAGCCGTGTGAGCTTGATCATCGTGCTTCCGGCATCCTTTTCTTGCCGCTTCGCGACGGTAACGTTTTCTTCGAAAGGGTAGTTTGCGAACGGACTCGTTGCCCGGCGGCCCATTAACGACGCAGTGCCAACAATTCGTCGAGCATCTGTTGCGAGGTGGTGATCACCCGCGTGTTGCCCCGATACATCGTCGAGGCCAGGATCAGGTCGATCAGGTTGGAGCCGATATCCGTGTTGGAGAGTTCCTGGGCTCCGGCGATCACGGTGCCGATTCCCTGTTGTCCCGGGTTTCCCATCACCGGCAGGCCCGAGTTGACGCCCGTGGCGAAGAGGTTTTCCCCCTTCTGATGCAGGCCGGTCGGGTTGCCGAAGCGTACCAGTTGGACTTGTCCGAGATCCCGGGTAATGCCGTTGCTGAAGACGCCCTTGATGCGGCCGTCTTCGCCGACGATGAAGCTGCTCAGCACGCCCGGCCCCGAACCGTCCTGACGGGAGACGGCCAGGGAGCTTTCGTCGGCCGAGAGGCCGGAGAGGCTGCTGAAGTCCAACTCGAATTCCAGGGGCGTGATCGAGGAGACGGTTTCTCGCCGGACCGAGACGGTCGACTCGCTGACCGACGAGACGTTGCCTTCCCCGTTGAAGTAGATCAGCCCCGTGCCCACGGCGATGTTGACTCCGGAGGCCGGGTCGTTGTCCGGGGAGTCGGCGAACCAGCGATAGACGGTGGCCGAACTGTCTCGCGACTCCAGGACGGCCGTGACCCGGACCTGCAGCGGAATTCCCAACGTGTCGTAGGCGAGAAAGTCGGCCGACGCGCTCTCCCCCACCGCCGATTGGACGGAGGAGAACGGTATGTCGACGGATACCGGGGACCCGCCGGCGGGGGTCAGTTGCAGTCCCGACACACCGATATCGATGGCATTGTCCTCGCCGTTGTTGCCGATGAATTGGATCCGGCCGCCGGTGATGACACCGCCGGGAGGGTTGCCGCTGCCGCCGTCGTTGGGGATTCCGTTGTCCGCGGTGGGCTCCTGGATGCCCATGGCCTCCTGCATGAAGTTGACCAGTTCCGGCAAGGTGGTCGTGGCGGTGATCTCGAACTGCTTGGCCGAGAGCGACCGCCCGCCCTTCCTCGCGGTGAAATCCAACGTGCCCTCCTGGAAAAGTAAATCGTAATCGCCGTTCTCGTCGCGCAGCAACAGGTCGGTCACCAGGGTGCTGTTGGCGGCCGGCGGGCCGTCGAGGTTGCACTGGGGATGCGCGGCCGGATCGCTGGCGATTTCCGTGTCGGACGTGCTGTCGGTGTACACGAGCCCGGGCGTCGTGGCGTCGGCAATCTCCCCGATGCGATAGTAGGTGTTCGGGTTCGTGTTCGTGTTGCGGTAGATCCGCCGGGTGTCCCATTGCCCGCTGGCGTCCACCGGCAGGTCGCGCAACTGGAATCGTCGATTGTCGATGATTCCGGCCTCGACGGGTTGCGTGGGGCGGCTTTCCACGCCGGTCGACGAATTGTAGAACATGATCAGATAGTTGTAACTGCCGGCGAGCAGCGTCTGGTTGAGCTGGGCGTGCGTGCCGTCGGTCAGATCGGCGTCCGAAAGCTGGTCGATATGGGGCGGCGCGGCGGCGCCCACGTCCTGCTCGTGGATCAGGTAGTAGGCGTCGGTCTGGTCGGCCTCGCTCCGGTAGATGCGCAGCCGCGTGTACGTGGAGCTGGCATCGTCGGGAAGGTTGTCCAGGGTGAACTGGTTCTCGGCGGCGCCGAGCGTGTCGGAGACCACGGTCGAGGGCTGGCCTTCGGTATCCGTGTTCGGGTCGTAGAAGACGAGTTCGTAGGAATACGTTGCGTTGGGGGTCAATCCGTCCACGCCGGGGATGCCGAAAGATCCGGCGCTCGTGGTGGTCGTGGCCGGGACGAGTTGCGTGATGGTGGTCGACATGCCCGTGCTGGTCGGCGCCGTGTAGCTGTTGTCGCCCAGGACGGCCGTTTGGATGATCTCGGCGGTGGTGGCCAGGTCCCCGGTCGGCGAGAGGGTCCCTTCCAGGAACACGCTGCTGGTGGCCTGGGCGACGGCCGCGGCACCGATGGGGATGTGGATCGGCATCAGGGTGCCGCTGTCGATTTGGTAGTCGTCGTCCACGCCGAAGCCCAACAGCCGGTTGCCGGTGGTCGTGGTCAACTCGCTTTCGGAGTTCATTTTGAAGATGCCGTTTCGGGTGTAGAGTTGCTCGCCCTGCCCGCCCTGGACGATGAAGAACCCGTCGCCCTGGATGGCCAGGTCGGTGGGGCTGGAGCTGAGCTGGATGGTGCCCTGGTTGAAGTTGGGCGTGATGTCGGCGACCATCGTCCCCAAGCCGATCTGGCGGGGGTTTCTGCCGCCATCGTTGGCCGTGGGCGCCGAACCAAGGCTGCGCGTTTGCAGGAACTGGGTCGCGAAGTTGACCTGGGACGCCTTGAATCCCACCGTATTCGAGTTGGCCAGGTTGTTGCCCACCACGTCGATCGTGGTCTCGGCCGCGGTCAATCCGGTCAGCGCCGTGCTCAGTGCGGATGCCAAACCCATGATCTGTCTCCTTCTATTTCAGTTAACATTCTTTTCGAAAGGTTGTTATTCAGACTGCAAGCAGTGGCACACCAGAGGTTGCTCCTGACTTACAGTTCGAAGTTGTTGGCTACTCACATTCCGTCGCCGGAACCCTCGGGCAGGATATCGGCGACGTTGCGCAGTTCGATCGTGTCGTCGCCGACGTGCAGCTTCGCCGTGCCGTCCTCGATCGAAACCCGATCGACCTTGCCGGTGATCTGCTCTTGGCCGACGGTCAACCCTCGCACCGTCTGCCCCAGCAGGCTGCTGGCCGTGGCCAGGCTCTGTCCCAGCAGCACCGATTGGAGCGTGTTGGTGAGCCGCTGGTTCGATTCGATTTCCCGAATCTGGGTGATCTGCTGCAGTAGCTCCTGGTTTTCCATCGGGTTCAGCGGGTCCTGGTTTCGAAGCTGGGTGATCATCAGTTTGAGGAAATCGTTCAGGTCGACTTCCTTGAAGGCGTCGGAGCCGGCCGTCGTTTGTTGGGCTTGTTGACCGATGGAGCTGACGGAGCCTGTCGACATGTCATGAGTTCCTTTTCGTTCTTCCGAAGTAGCCATCTCGCTGGGGCGAGATGCAGCCACGTCTCGCGGAGCGAGACGGCTACTATACGGCTACCATACGGCTATACGACCACGTTCAGTTGCGTTCCTTCGCCCGGCCGACGGACCGCGCCGGCGTTGGGCGTGCTTTCTCCCTCGACGTCGGCGTCGGCCTTCGCGCGGGCGGGACGGTCGCCCTTGGGGCGGCCGTGGGATTCCGCGAAATCGGCCGTCTGGTCGGACGGACCGCCGGGCGAACGGTCCGTCAGATCGACGTTGAACTGCTCGATCTTGATGTCCTGCTGGGCCAGGCGCTCGCGCAGCACCGGCAGGTTGTCCAGCAGCATGTTCCGGGCCGTCTGCGTTTCCGCCTCCACGCGCGCCGTCATCACTCCGTTGCGCACGGTGATCTCCAGTCGCAAGGAACCGAGTTCGGGCGGGTGCAGCCGCAGACGGACGACGCCGTTGCGGCTGCCCATCGCCTCGAACGCCCGAGCGACGCGCTGGACGAACCGTTCCCGGTCCGCCTGGCCGGGCTCGGCGAGGTGACGGGCGTTTTGCGGGGCTTCCGGCCGCGAGGTCTCGCCGGCCGATCCGCGGGTGGCCGTGTTGGCTTCCGCGTCCGTGGTGCCGGCCGTCTGCCCTTTGACGGTGGAGTCTGCGCCTTCGACCGTGCTCACCACAGCGGACACCGCTTGTTCGTTGGAAACCGCCCGAGTCTCCGTGGTTTCGACCTGCGGCGAAGTCGCGTTGGGGGCCGGCTTCTGCGGCGCGCCCTGCAGGGAACCACGCGACGTGGTTCGGTCTTCGTGATCCCGGCCTCGAGAGCGTCGCGAAGCGCCTCGTTCCGAGACAGCCGACTTGTTTCGCGGCGGTCGGTCGATCGGTTGATCCTCGCCGTCCTCAGCAGAAACCGCGAGGTCCGTTTGCCCGACCCGGCTATCGACTTGTTCACCCTCACCATCGGTTCGTGGAGTTTCCGAGTCGCCTTGCTTGTCCGTCGCATCCGCGGCGTCGGCGGTTTTCTCCGCATGGATTTGGCTTACCTCGACGGCGGAGCCCTTGGCTTCCGTGGAAGCCCGCCGCGAGGGATCGTCCGCGCTGTGCGGCTCTTCAGAAGCAGCTTGCTCCTCTTGGGCCGTCTCCTTCCCGCTCGCTTTCCCCTTGGTAGGTTGGAGATCTCCCTGATCCTCTTCCGCGTGCTCGTCCACGTCGAGTTGGGCACCGGACTGCTCGGCGTTGTCGTTGGCAGTCGCAACATCTTCATCTTCCGCATCGGCCGGCAATTCGCCCGGAAGTCGATCCGGCTCCACCGCGACGTCGATTTCTCCCGACGCTTCTTCTCCGTCGGCTTTTCCCGACGCTTCGTCTCCGTCGGCTTCCCGGTCTTTCGCGTCGGTCGTTTTGCCGGCTTCGGCGGTCTCGGGCCGTTGCGAGGAGTCGGCATCCGCTTCGGCCGCTTCCGATTCCGGCCGATTGTTCGGGTGGGTCTCTTCGGCCGGCGCCGGCGGCGCGGAATCGCCCGCGGCCTTCTCGTCGGTCGGTCGCCGGGAATCGTCTTCCCGGTCACCGGCAGCAGGCCGCGTATCCCGGGCGGACGGGCGTGCTGCGCCGGCGGCGGAATCGGGGCGTGCGGCGGGGGCCGGTTCGTCCGGCCGCGTCCGCGCCCGTTGCAGGTGGGCGTCGAAAGATTCCGCCGGGATCGACCGACCGCGGAAGAGATTCGGATCGGCCAGCAGCGACTCGACTGCCGAAGGGCCGGAGGCGTTCTCCACGGGGATTCGGGACATGTTCGGTGCCTGGTTTCCGGGGCGTAGGGGGCTGTCCAATAACAAGTCGGCCGTTTTGACGAATGGTTACGGCGGGGGCGGATTGGCGTCGGGCAGTTTGCTCAGCATATCGGCGGCCAGGTCGTACTCGGGATAGCCTTCTCCGATGCGCTGCAGGATTTCGTAAAGCTGCTCGATCTCGGCGTCCGTCTTGAACTCGCTCATGATCTTGGCCGACTTGGTGCTCGGCATGTTGGCCAGCAGGACCACCACCTGGTCGAGCCGGCCGTCCCCGAGCATCTCGGCGATCTGATTCTTGGCCTCGGGCGCCTTGATCGATTCCAGCTTGAGTCGGAGGTTCTCCATGCCGGCGGCGATCGCGCCCTCCTGCATATCGAACAGTTGCTTCTGGAAGGCCGCTCGGACCAGCTCGAATTCCTTCTTCTGGCTGCTGAGTCGGCGCTGTTCGTAGTCGAGCTGTTGAAGACCGTTTTTCAAGGCGTCTTCGCGGAGCTGCAGGTGGAAGACGTTGCGTGCCCGGGCTTCCATGATCTGCTCATAGGAAACCTGTTCCGGAGAGACTTGTTCCCGCTCGCGCTCGGCCTCCCGCCGCATCTCGAACAGATCCACGTCCTGCAACACGGCAAAGATCTGCATCGCCTTGTCCCGGTCGACGCCGAACGCGACGCCGAGATAGGCGAAGACGGCCGCCTGGGCAATCAGCGTGGCCAGGCAAAAGTAGACCAGCAGAGGCACACCCTTTCGCAGGAGCCGGAAGATCACCAGACGTCCTCCCGGGCGGCCAGCAGTCCGGCCGCCTCATCCAACTGTTTGATTTCCTGCCGGTTTTCCGTCTCTCGATGGCGTCGGGCCTGGTGCTCGCGGAGCTTCTCCAGCACGCGGACGTTCCGGTTGGCGACGACCAGGGCCTGCCGGCGGCGTTCGATCTCGGCGCCGATCTGCTCGCGTTGCCCTTGGAGCTGTTTCTGCCGGACCTTGAGCACGACTTCGTACCGCTGGGCCTCGACGAGTTGATCGACGTTGATTGTCCCCGGAGCGGCCACCCGGCGGCATTGGTTCCGCAGCCAGCCGATCTCCTCCTCCGTGCGTGCGAGTTGTTCCCGCAGCAGGTCGTCGGCCCGATACGCCTCGGCCAACTCCTCGCGGCGTTGGTCGCGCGCGGCCTCGCGGAGCCTCAGCAGGGTCGCCAGTCGGAACTTGAACTTGGCCATGGGTTACGCTTCGTGCTTCCGGGATCCGTTCTTTTCGGCGGGAACTTTGGCCGATTCTCGGGCCTTTCCTTGGACCTTTCCTTGGACCTTTCCTCGGGCCTTTCCTTGGGCCGTTTGCCCGGCCGACGGTTGGTCCGTTGGCAGGGCGTCGAGTCGGTCGGCGTATTGTTCGTACAATTGCATCAGCCCGTCGCGAGCTTCCTCCAACGTGGCGGGTCGCCCGACCGGCTGCCGCAAATAGCGGCGGATCTCCTCCATCATGGCGACGGCCAGGTCGACGGTCCGGTTGCTGCCCTGGCGATAGGCCCCGATGGAGATCAGGTCTTCGTGGTCCCGATAGGCCCCCAGCAACTCGCGCAGGGCGAACGCGGCCCGGCGATGTTCTTCGTCGGTGACCTCGGGCATCAGCCGGCTGAGGCTGCCCAGCACGTCGATGGCCGGATAGTGTCCGCGGGAGGCCAGGTCGCGCGAGAGCCAGGTATGCCCGTCGAGCAGACCGCGCACCGCGTCGCTGACCGGTTCGTTGGGATCGTCGGCTTCCACCAACACGGCGTAGAAGGCGGTGATGCTTCCCCGGCGGCTGCGGCCGGCGCGTTCCAACAGCCGGGGCAAGAGGGCGAAGACCGAGGGCGGATAGCCGCGCGTGGTGGGCGGCTCGCCGGCGGCCAGGCCGATCTCCCGCTGCGCAAAGGCGAATCGCGTGAGCGAATCCATCAGCAGCAACACGTCCTTGCCCTGGTCGCGGAAGTATTCGGCGATCGCCGTGGCGGTGGACGCGGCCTGCACGCGAACCAGCGCCGGCTCGTTGCTGGTGGCCACCACGACGACGCTCTTGGCCAGTCCCTCCGGGCCCAGGTCGCGCTCGATGAACTCGTTGACCTCGCGTCCCCGTTCGCCGACCAGGGCGATCACGATCACGTCGGCCGAGCTGTATCGGGCCATCATTCCCAACAGCACGCTCTTGCCCACGCCCGAGCCGGAGAAGATGCCCATCCGCTGTCCCTTGCCGCAGGTCATCAGTCCGTCGATCGCCCGCACGCCGGTCGAGAGTGGCCGGTCGATCCTGGGGCGGTGGCAGGGATGCGGCGGTCGGCCGGTGAAGGAGGTGCGATCGTGGAGTGCCGGTTTCGGTTTCCCGTCCACGGCCTCTCCGCCGGCGTCCACCACCCGGCCGAGCAGCCCTTCGCCCACGCGCAGCCATCGGGTGGTCCGCACCAGCCGGATCCGGTTGCCGTGTCGCACGCCGGAGAGTTCGCTGAAGGGATAGAGGATGGTCATTTCGTCGCGGAAACCGATCACCTCGGCCAACAGCGGCGCGCCCGTCTCGCGTTGGACTTCCGCCATCGCTCCCACCGGGGCCGGGAACCCCACGGCCGTGATCGTCATGCCGACCGTCCCGGCTACGGTCCCGGAAAGCGCCGTCGGCATGATGTATTCGAGTTGGTCGGTGATGGTTTGCAAGGGGATTTAGGATTTCAGATTCATGATTTCAGATTTGTGCGAAGCCGCAAGCGGCTACGTCAGCTCTTCTTCGATTCGTTTTAGCTGGGCCTCGAACTGCTGGTCGATGATGCCGAAACGGGTCTCTACGCGGCAACCACCGGGGGTGATTCCGGCGTCGGATACGATCTCGGCTTCGGTCAACGTCGACAGCTCCCGCAGCAACTGCTCG
Source organism: Thermoguttaceae bacterium (assembly GCA_035527455.1). Taxonomy (GTDB): domain Bacteria; phylum Planctomycetota; class Planctomycetia; order Pirellulales; family Thermoguttaceae; genus DATLAN01. The sequence goes on along the minus strand of DATLAN010000227.1, from coordinate 8,540 downwards.
ACTTGCGTGCCCATCGATTCGTGGTCGGCCGGGTTCAAGTGAATGCGCAACTGCGAATGCCCGGCGGCCAGATCCAGGGCCTCGCGGACCAGGTCCAACGTGATTTCCGGCTGCCGGCTGAGTTCGCGGCGGATCAGCCGCCCGGCGATCGCGGCGGCCACATGGACCGCGCTGGCTTCCCAGTGCGTCAACCACGCCTGCTTGGCATGATGGATGTCGTCGACGGCCTGCTTCAGTGCCGGCAAGACGGTGCCCAGTTGCTTCCCCACCATCTGTTCGATCTCCCGGCGGCCGGCCTCGCGCCCTTCGTGTACCGCCTGTGCCTTCACGGCGTCGGCTTCCCGCTGTGCCTGGACCACGATCTTGGCCGCCTCGGCCCGCACCTTTTCCAGGTACCGGTTGGCCTGGCCGACCATGTCCTCGAAGTTGTACACCACCCGGTGGGTGCCGCGGTTGTGGTCGGTGGCTCGGATGATCGTGGACATAAGCGGGGCTTATCAGCAAACGAATAACGGTTGTTTCTCGGGCAAACGGATGCGCCCCTCGATGGCCATACGGCGGGCCAGTTCGGCGATCCGGCCGCGGGCGTCTTCGACGTCGCTCAGCCGAATCGGGCCCGGGTGGTCCAGTCGATGGCGAACTTCCTCGGCTTCCGACTCGCCAAGCCGCCGCACGACCCGGTCGATCAACTCCGGCGGGGCGCCGACCAGCGCGATCATCAGCAGTTCCGGCTCGGCGCCGTCGAAGACGGTGTCGAGGGTGTCGTCGTCCAGTCGCGTCAAGTCGTCGAACTGCAATCGCTGCGGGCCGAGTTGTTCGGCCAGCGGCCGGTCGTGTTCGGCCAGCCCGTCGAGGATCTGCATCCCCACCCGGCTGTCCGACGCGTGGAGGATGTCACTGACGGCCTTTATTCCGGCGACCCTGCGGCGCTGCATGCGAACCTGTTGCGAGAGGCGCGATTCCAGTGCTCGCTCCACGTCGCGGAGGATGGCCGGGTCGGTTTCCTCCAGATCGATCAACCGGTGGATCAAGTCGTTCTGCAACTCCGCGGGCAGCCGGATCAGGACGTTTCCGGCCTGCTCGGGCGGCAGGTGGGAAAGCACCAACGCGATGGTTTGCGGGCGTTCGTTGGCCAGGATTCGGGCCAGCTTGTCGGCTTCGGCCTCGCAGAGCCGGTGGAAGGGCTTCGGATCGGCGCCCGGCGATGCGTCCGGCTGCTCGTTCTCCGCGGTGCAACCTCTCGGCGGCATGGAGAGCTTGCGGGCGAGCCGTCCGTCCAGTTCGATGCCCGGGGGCCGTTGGTTGGGCACCATGGGTTGGATGCGGAAGAACTCGTCGAGGACGCGGCGCTGCTCGTGGGGGTCGATCTCGCCCAGTTCGACCACGGCGTCGCGGACCCGCCGGGCCTGCTCCTCGCCGAGCGCATCGAGCAGGGCGTCGGCGCTCTTTTGGTCGAGGCCGGCGACCAGCACGGCCGCCTTGCGGATGCCGGCGTCGTTTGCGTCTGCGGTGGAAGTTTTCAGGAGCTTGGTACGCATCTTCGATGACTACGGTGATTGGTCAACCTGCATTGCCGATCCACGTTCTGAGGATATTGGCGGCGGTGTCAGGATCTTCCTGGACGAGTTCGGAGAGGTCGTCGCGGAGCGAGTGTCCGCTGCCGGTGAAGCGTCCCAGCCGGTTGATCGCGGCTTTCTCTTCCCCTTCCTCTTCGTCGTCGTCGGCGGCGCCGGAGGTCGCGGCGGCTTGCGACCCGGCCGGGGCGGCCTTGACCATCGAGCGGAGCATCACCAGGCTGAAGCCCGCCAGGCCGATCATCCCCAGCGTGGCCCAGTACTGTCCCAGCCACCCCAGCACGTTCTCGCCGATTCCCGGTCCGGGGATCTCGGCCGGTTTGAGGTCCTGGAACGTGTTGACCTCGACCAGTTGAGTCCGGTCGGTCCCGGCCGCCGGTGTGGGGAGCAGATTGGCGACGTGCGTGCGGATCTTGGTCGTGGCTTCCTCCTGGATTCTCTGCAGATCGTTCTGGTCGGGCGTTCGCGGCTCCTGGCCTTCTGCAGGCGGATTGAGCCGCTTCCAGATCTCTTCGAAGTAGCTGACGGGGATGCCGATCGAGACGGAGACCTGCTGCGGCGTCATGCCGACCTTTTGCGTTTCTTGCTGTTCCGTGTTGGTCACGCTGACCACTTGCCGCTTCTCTTCCGTCTCCGATTCTTTGCTGCCGGCACTGCCGGGGCCCAGCAGCGCGGCGCCGGTGTTGGGCTGTTGGCTGGCGTATCCCGGTCGCCCGGCCGAACCCGATCCCTCCACCGTTTTCGACGTGTCCTCGCTGATTTCCAGCGTGGGGGTCGTCTTCGGATCGTGCGTGATCGACATCGTGTTGTTGAGTTGCTCGCGGTCGAGCATCACGTAGGCCTCGACCGTAACGCCGGGAACGTACGTCAGGGCATTGAGGACCTTGGTCTTCCATTCCTGTTCGTAACTTCGCGTCAAGGCGGCGAAGAGGTTGTCGGTGGCCGAGCCGCCGTTCTTCGCGCTGCCGCCGTGATGGATCGGGCCGCTGAGATCGGCCACGGTGACGTCTTCGGGCTCCAATCCGGCGATGGCCCCGGAGACCAGGTGCCGGATGGCCGAGACCTGCTGGTCGTCGAGTTGGCGGGACCCTTCGGCCTTCACGCTGGCGGTGGCCGTGGTTTCCGTGGTCCGAGGGAAGCCGTTGTTGGTCTTGGTATCGTAGAGCACGTACGCCCGTTCGATCCCCTTCATCGCGCCGATGGTCATCGCCAGCACCTTCTGTTTGGCGATCTTCATCATGTCCTCGCGTTGTTGCCGGGGCATGAAGACGCTGGAGCCTTTCAGAGCGTCGTCGAACACCTTGTCGATGTTCGCCGGCAGGGCCTGGGCATCGGCCAGCGCCGCCATGTAGGCCGCCTTCTTTCCGCCGGGAACGAGGATCTGGGTCCCGCGCACCTGGTAGTCGTTCAGGGTGGCGGCGTGGAAGGCCGACTCCATCGCCGGCAGGTCGTCGGCCGAGACCGGCACGCCGTTCATCAGGTCGACGTCCGGGCCGGACATCTGCCAACGGAACAGGTACGCCAGGCTGACCACGACCACGGCCAGCAACAAGCCGGCCGTGATCCGGGCGCCGGGCGTCATGGATCGGAACAGATCGGTCAGTTGGCTGAACGCACGATTGAGGAAATCCATCCGTGGAACCTCGTTTCAGTTCGTGATAGTGGGTTTGCGGCGGCGCCGGTCACACGCGAATGTTCCTGACTTCGTCGTACGCCTGGACGATCTTGTTGCGGACCTGGATCATCAGCCGGAAGGCGACGTCGGCCTTCTGCACGGCGGTGAGCACTTCGGCCGGGTTGACGTCTCCGCCGGTCACCAGGGCTTCGACGGCCCGGTCGGCCTGCTGCTGCATCGAGTTGACCTCGTGGATCGATTTCAGCAGGAAGTCCTTGAACGACGCGGCGTCGGCTCCGCCGGCCTGCGGGGCCGAGGGGCCGGCCAGGGCGCCAAGCGATTGGATGTTTTGGATCGGGTTCATCAGGCCAGAATCCTCAAGGTCTGTCGTTGAAGGTCCTTGGTAATCTCCATGGTGCCCAGGTTGGCTTCGTAGGCTCGGGCGGCTTCCATCGCGTCGGTGTACTCGGTCATCATGTTGACGTTGGGATAGGCCACGTGGTCCTTGTGCGGCCCGTCCTTCATCCGCTCGGGATGGTTCGGCTGGAATCTCCAGAGCGGTTCCACGTCGGCGGTCTGCACGGCGGAGACGCTGACACCCGACGCCCCGTGCGCCCCGATGCCGTCGTCGGTCTGGAAAACGACGAATCGCGGTTGATAGGGTACGCGGCGGCCGTCCTCGTTGTGCGTGGTCGAGATGTTGGCGATGTTGCTGGAGATGGCCTGCATCCGCATCCGCTGGGCGGCCAGGCCGCTGGCACTGATGTCGAGGGCTGGGAACATTCGCCTTTCCTCCTGACACTACTCGGCTAAGTATGGCGCTTTCGTCGTTTAGCGGGCGGGCTTGCCCGCCGTTCAATGACTGGAGCTTTTCGACGCATGAAACGGCGGGCAAGCCCGCCCGCTAAACGTTGTCGTCATGGTTGACTCGTTATCGACTTACACTCGCTCGCTGATGGCTGCCTGGAGCAGTTGGAATTGGCTGTTCATCACGGCCAGCGCCAGGTTGTGCTGCATCTGGTTCTTGACCATCTCGGTCACCTGGAACTCCATGCCGATGTTGTTCTTGTCGTGGCGGGTGACGGTCTTGGGGTTCTTGGAGATCTGCCCAAACGGTCCGGTGCTCCGCTCGGCCAGGTCGCCCGGGGAAATCGGCAGTTGCGGCCGGCGGCGGGCCTCGATGGCCCCTTTCAGCCGGCTTTGGAAATCCTCGACCGAGAGGTCGCGGATCTGGTAGCCGGGCGTGTCCATGTTGGCGATATTCCCGGCCAGCACCGTATGGCGGCTTTGGGCAAAATTCACCGCCTCCTGGAGCATGGGGATCGTCGTCGACTCGAATAGGTTCGAGAACATCGCGTGGTTTCCTGTTGCGGCTTCGGCCGCCGGCCCCGGACATCGGGTACGCCGCGTGCAATCGGCGTGCCGGACGCGGCGGTGCGGCGTGCATGCCACCGGGCGGACGAGCCGCCGAGGGCAATCTAAGTTCTTTCGGGGGCTTAGGTTGGGTTCGGTCTGTTGTTAAGAGAAAGTCTTCTTGTTCGTTTCATCCCGTCAGGGAGTTCCTGCCAACCGGCAATTCCTGCGCATCGTCGATCGGCAGAAACCGCCGTTCACCCGGCCTTGGAATAACTTTTCTCCCGCGGTGCGTATCCATACTGCCGCAGCTTCCCCGACAGCGTTCGCACGCCGATGCCCAGGGCCTGCGCGGTGCGGGCGCGGTGTCCGTCGTAGTGTTCCAACGTGGCTTCGATCAATTTGCGTTCCATCTCGTGCAGGCTCAGTCCGACGGGCATGTCCTCCGAAGGGGTTTCCTTGCCGCTTCCCGGTTCGGTCGAAAGCCATCGCCGCAGTTCGTCGGCCGAGACGAGACCGCCGAGGTTCAGCACGCTTGCCCGGGTGATGATGTTCTCCAGTTCCCGCACGTTGCCCGGCCAATGGTAGTCGATCAGCAGATCGCGGGCGGACGGTTCGAGCGAGCAGGGTTCGCGGTCGAGCCGTCGTGCACAGTGGGCGAAGAAATGGTCGATCAGCTCCGGCACGTCGTCGCGTCGCTCGCGCAGGGGCGGCACGCGGATCGGGACCACGGCCAGGCGATAGTAGAGATCCTCGCGGAACCGCCCGGCGTCGACTTCCGCCCGCAGATCCCGGTTGGTGGTGGCCAGCACGCGGACGTCGACCTGTTTGGTTTGGCTGGAGCCGACGCGTTCGAAGGATTTCTCCTGGAGCACGCGGAGCAGCTTGGCTTGCAGGGGGAGGTCGATTTCGGTGACTTCGTCCAGGAGAATCGATCCGCCGTCGGCCATCTCGAAGCGGCCGACGCGCGACCCTTCGGCCCCGGTGAATGCGCCCCGTTCGTGCCCGAACAACTCGCTCTCCATCAGGTGGGCGGAGAGCACGGGGCAGTTGAGGCTGACGAGCGGGGCATCGCGGCGGTCGCCGGTGGCGTGGATCGCCCGGGCCACCAACTCCTTGCCGGTCCCGCTTTCTCCGGTGATCAGCACGGTGACGGGCGTGGGAGCGACCTGCGCGATTCTCGCCCTTAGCGCCCGCATCGGCTCGCTGGAACCGATCATCGCCGGCGGCTGGGAGCTATCGGAGCGCTGCTCGCCGGCGGGGCCGTGTTGGATCAGCCGGCCATGGCGGATGGCCTGGGTGACGAGCTGATCGAGTTGATCGACGTCGAACGGCTTTTCGATATAGTCGAAGGCCCCGTGCCGCATCGCCTCGACGGCCGTGGCGACCGTGGCGTGGGCGGTCACCATCACGACCTGGCTCTCGCAGCGGCGCCGTTCAAGTTGGATGATGAACTCCACACCGTTCATGCCGGGCATCTTCAGATCGGTGACGATGCAATCGTAGCGTTCCCGCCCCAGCAGGTTCAACGCCTCCGGAGCGCTCGAACAGCGGGCGACCTGATAGCCGGATAGTTGCAGGGCGACGGCCATCGAATCGCGGGCCTGGCGGTGATCGTCGACGACCAGCACGCACCCGCGGCCTTGGGCATCGGACGCTTCGGCGGGCGGTTGGGCGTTCATGCGGCGGCCTCCAATGCGACGGCGGCGGCGGCGGGGATTCGCAAGGTCACGGCGGCTCCTCCTTCGGGACAATTCAGGACCGTCACGGCCCCGTCGTGGGCTTCGGCGATTCGGCAGACGATGGCCAGCCCGAGTCCCGTCCCGCCGCGCTTGGTGGTGTAGAACGGTTCGAACGCCCGGCGTTTGGCCTCTTCGGAGAGCCCCGGCCCCGAGTCGGCGATTTCCAGTTCCGAGCCCGAGGGTCCGGAAGTCGCGGTAATCACCAACGAGCCTCCCTCCGGCATGGCGTCCAGGGCGTTGAGCACCAGATTCAGCACGGCCCGGCGGAGCATGTCATGATCGGCGCGGACCGACATCGCGTCGGGGACGTCGATGACGGTTTCGATCGCTTGGGCGGAGAGTTGCGGGGCCAACGAGGCGTGGACCTCGTCGATCAGTTTCCTCAAGGGGAAGGAGTGCAACTGGGGGTCGCGATCCGAGGTGAAGTGCAACAGGTCGTTGACCATGACGTCCAGTGCGGTGAAGGCGGCGGCGATCTTGTCCAACACGTCCAGGCTGCCGGCGTCCTCCGAAATCCGCTTCCGCAACAGGCTCAGGTAGAGGGTGAGGGGAACCAGGTTGTTGCGGACTTCGTGGGCCACGTGCGAGGCCATCTGTCCCAGGTCGGCCAGCCGGTTCTTTCGGGCCAACTCGCGGTTCTTCACTTCCAGCTCGTCGGTCAGACGCCGCACCTCGTCGCGCAGCGCCACGTGCGTCTGCTCCAGACGCAACGTGGCCGAGTGCCAGGCCGCCAACACGGTTTCCAGGTCGGAGTTGCCGTCGGGCAAGGCGGGCTCCGGCAGGAGATCGGCGTGCTCGGCCGTATCGACGATGCGGAGGGTGGGTGGTTTGCTCATGGCTCGGCTCCTAACTGTCCGAATGGAGATCGAGTTGATGGATTTCGCCGCGAGTCTCTGCCGTATAGGCACCTCGGGCGTGGTTGGCCCGATGGGCACCTTGCAGCCGCTCGGCCGTCTCGTCGCGGCGCCGGATCAACGCCCCTTCGCTGCACTTCTCCTGGCTGACGATCTCACCCAAGAGCGTCTCGCACTGCTGAAGCTGCTCGGCACAGCGGCGGCGGTCGTCCGGCAAGCGCCAGGGACGCCGTTCGGGGTCCTGGCCGCGGAACGGATCCAGCGCCCGTTCGACCCGCTGCAGCGTATTGAGCGCTCGTTGCTTGGCCGCGAGCACTTCGAGCAGGGCCGTCATGTTTCCTTCGTCGATGAGTTCGAACTGCCGTCGTCCCATCTCGCGGAGCGTCAACAGGCAGTCGCGTTTCTCGCGAATCAAGGCGGCCAGGGTTTCGGTTGGAGGAACGGGCATTTTGGGATTTCAGATTTCAGATTTCAGATTTCAGATTTCAGATTTCAGATTGGGGATTGGGGATTGGGGATTGGGGATTGGGGACTGGGGGGGTCTGGGGATTGGGGTGGCGTTCATGGCATCGATTGTACTGGGGGAATCGCTGCGGAAAAGCCCCCGCGGCCTGTTACGGGGCCAAATGAGGAAAACGCCACCACGGACCGAAAAACGCCCCCGCACTGCGTTGCGGGGGGGAGTGGGGGGAGAGAATGAGGAGGAGAAGAGCAGAAGAAGTGGCAAACGCCCCCGCACTGCGTTGCGGGGGGTCGTTTCCGGCGAAGCCGCAAGCGGCGGGGGAATGGGCTAACGATCGGCCGCTGCACCATCCGAAACCAGAAACGGGGTATTGCGAGCCGTTTGATGTGAAGCCGAAAGCCCGTCCCCATGGCTACCGTCCGAAAGAAACCGTCCCGTCCCAAGCCGCCGCGGGCGCGGAGTTCCGACCAGACTTACCTGGAGGCGTTCGTGCAGTACGTGGCCGGGGAATGCCACCTGGCCGAAAACACGGTGGCCGCCTATCGCCGGGACGTGGCACGGTTCTTCGAGTGGTCGGCCGGGCGGAGCGTTGCGAAACTGTCGATCCGCGACCTGGCGGACTACGCCGGGTGGTTGTACGGAAAGAAGCTGGGCCCGGCCAGCATCGCCCGGCATATTGTCTCGCTACGAGTCTTCTTTCGCTACTTGCAGTTGGAAGGCGTGCTGAAAGACAACCTGGCCGAGTTGCTCGGCAGCCAGAAGCTCTGGCAGCGCGTGCCCAAGGTGCTCAGCCCGCAACAGATCGCCAAGCTCTTCCTCTGTCCTCAAGAGGGCGATCCGTACTGGCGGCGGGACCGGGCCTTGCTGGAGCTGCTTTACGCGACCGGATGCCGGGCGTCGGAACTGTCGGGCCTGCGGCTGCGCGACCTGCACCTGGCC
>DATLAN010000226.1:0-3071 GCA_035527455.1 Thermoguttaceae bacterium | reverse complement strand
ACTTCGCGACGGCAGCCCCAATGTCCGCATCGCCGCGGCCGAGGTCCTTTGCACCCTGGGACACGAGAAGGATGCTTTGCCGGTGTTGGTGGGAGCCTTGCAGGACGCGGACCCGCGCGTCCGGCTCCACGCGGCGGCCGTCCTGGTGGCCCTCGGCGAGAAAGCCCGGGACGTGCTCCCACAGATCCAAGAGGCCGCCGCCGACCGGGGCCAAGACAATCACGCCCTTTACACCCGCTGGGCGCTGGAGCACGCCGTGGAGAGCCTGGAACATGCACAGTAGCCATCTCGCTCCGCGAGATGAAGCCATGCGAGAAGAGGCCACGTCTCGCGGAGCGAGACGGCTACTATAATCGAGCGAGACGGCTACGATAATCGAGCGAGACGGCTACGATGCCCCCTTTGACAATCGGCGGCATGGCGGATAAAGTACGTCGGATGCCTGAAGGATGCGCTGCCTGGCTCCCCGTGGAGATCTCTTATGAAACGTCGGCTGTGGTTGCTCATTGTCGTAGCGATCTGGTCGTTGGCCCCTCAGGTCTCCGTCGGGGTGGACTCGAATGACGCCGACGGCCGCCGACCGGTCATCCGCCCCGAGCCGGACGCACCCTGGAACGCCCAATTGGCGGACGTCGGCAAGGTCCTCGACTCGGCGGCCGATCAGCTCTGGATCCACTTCGGCGACAGAAAACTCGCTGTGATCCTCGTCGAGCCGAAGGGCGGCCCCATCGTTCTCTATGGCCGGGGACCCAACGGGGAATATCGCGTCCGGCTCGCCACGGGCCAGACCTATTGGTCCCAGTACGCCTTCCAGTTCGCCCACGAGTTCTGCCATATCCTCTGCGATTACCGGGAAGGCGGGAAAGAGAACAAGTGGTTCGAGGAATCGATCTGCGAGATGGCGTCGCTGTTCGCGTTGCGTCGCATGGCCGAGGTGTGGCGCAGCGACCCGCCGTATCCTAACTGGCGTGACTACTCGTCCGCGCTGGCCAAGTACGCACAGGAACGCCTGGAGAAGCACGAGCTGCCTTCCGACACCACATTGGCCGCATGGTATCGGCAGCACGCGGAAGAGTTGCGCAAGGAGCCGTGCATCCGCGAAAAGAACGGCGTCGTGGCCGGTGTGTTCTTGCCGTTGTTCGAAGAGCAGCCGGAGCATTGGGAGGCGGTCGGTTACCTGAACGCGGAAGAGTTGAACGGACCGCGCGGTTTTCAGGAGTACCTGCAGGACTGGCACCGCAACGTGCCCGAGAAACACAAGCCGTTCGTCCGGCGGATTGCCGGCCTGTTCGACATCGAATTGGCGGAGGAGTCCGCGGCCCGTGCGAACGGAAGATAGGATCTCTCCCATGACGGCCATCCTGTACCGAACGACGCGCGGACCCGTGCTCGAGACGCGGGACCACTGTTTCGAACCGGCCGGCGTCGATTGGGACGAGATCTTCCGGCGCGAGGATTCGGCCGATTGGCTGTTGGCCGAGGCCAAAACGTCCCGGCCGCCCGAGGTCGCTCCCTCGCCGGACGACCTGCTCCCGCCGATCGGCAGCCAGGAGGTCTGGGCGGCGGGCGTGACGTATTATCGCAGCCGTTCGGCGCGGATGGAGGAATCCTCTCCGGCCGGCGGCGGCGATTTCTACGACCGCGTCTATTCGGCGCCGCGGCCCGAACTGTTCTTCAAGGCCAGCCCCCATCGCACCGTGGGCCATCGCCAGAAGGTCCGTATCCGCAGCGACGCCAAGTGGAACGTGCCGGAGCCGGAACTGACCGTCTGCGTCTCGTCGGCCGGCCGAATCCTCGGATACACGATCGGCAACGACATGAGCAGCCGCGATATCGAGGGCGAAAACCCGCTCTACCTGCCGCAGGCGAAGGTCTACGACGCGTGCTGTGCCCTGGGCCCGGGGATCTTGCTCGGCGGCGAGCCGTTGCCCGATTCGACCGAGATCGCCATGGAAATCCGCCGCCACGGGGACGCGGTTTTCCAGGGTGCAACCCAACTGAGCCAAATGAAGCGGAAGCCGGCCGAATTGATCGAGTACCTCTTTCGCGACAACAGCTTCCCCAACGGCTGCCTGCTGATGACCGGCACCGGCGTCGTGCCGCCGGCCGAGTTCACGCTCCAATCGGGCGACGATATCCGTATCACCATCAAGCCGATCGGGACGCTGCAGAACATGGTTGTCTGATAGTAATCCGTGGCCGCGCCCACGGATGGAAATCGGAACGAAGCATACGCGCATGAATGGCCTGGAGTATTCCAGCGAGGGTGGCACGCCCTGAGGAACGAAGGGCGTGACTGGCCGGCTGACCACGCCCTTCGTCCCTCAGGGCGTGCCACGCAACGGGACGAACTGTTCGTGCGTAGATCGTAAGAAGGAAGGAGATATTGCGGAATGCCATTGCACGGAAAGAATATCATCGGCCGAGTGCTTTCCGCCGACGGCGAATCGACGTTTCAAGCAATCGACCCGGCAACCGGCCAGCGACTGGCGACGCACTTCCACAACGCCACGCCGGAAGAGGCCGATCGGGCGGTGCGCCTGGCCGCGCGGGCCTTCGAAGGCCGGCGCCCGAGAGAGCCGGCCCAGACCGTCCGGCTCTTGGAGCGGATCGCCGAGGGGATCGACGCGCTGGGCGACGAGTTGATCGACCGCTGCAACGCCGAGACGGGCCTGCCCGCCGGGCGGCTCCTGATGGAACGCGGCCGCACGTGCGGTCAACTGCGGCTGTTCGCCGGCGTGGTTTCCGAAGGCTCCTGGGTCGACGCGCGGATCGATCGGGCAATCCCCGACCGCCAACCAATCCCGAAACCGGACGTCCGCCGCATGCTCGTTCCCATCGGGCCGGTGGTCGTGTTCCCGGCGAGCAATTTTCCACTGGCGTTCTCCGTGGCCGGGGGCGACACGGCCTCGGCGTTGGCGGCCGGGTGCCCGGTGATCGTCAAGGCCCGGCCGGCCCACCCCGGAACGTCGGAACTGGTCGGCCGGGCGGTGCAACAGGCGGTCGAAGAAACCGGCCTGCCCGACGGATGGTTCTCGATGCTCCACGGCCCGGGCCGCGAGCTGGGCATG
>DATLAN010000225.1:0-8559 GCA_035527455.1 Thermoguttaceae bacterium | reverse complement strand
TTCCGGCAAGGGGATTCGCCCGGCAAGGGGATTCGCCCGGCAAGGGGATTCGCCCGGCAAGGGGATTCGCCCGGCAAGGGGATTCGCCCGGCAAGGGGATTCGCCCGGCAAGGGGATTCGCCCGGCAAATGCCGGAACTGCGCTGCGCTGGTTCCGGCCTACACCCCTTTTCCGGCTCTTCCTTGACATTCGCGGGAATCCTGTTAGACTGTCGGCGCTCGCCCTGATGCTCCGATATGGGGAATCGGCGCTGTCCGGTTCCCGATGCCTCGACAACTTGGGAGACCTTCGATGGTTCGACACGGCAAAACGGGACTGCTCGCGTTGGCTTGGATGCTGCTGATCGGGCTGCTGCTGGGCAGTGCCGCGGCCGAGGTGCGGCGCTCGACCGGGCTGATCGCCGAAGGCACGCCGTGGGAGAACCCTTACTATATCGTCGATACGGGCGTCGAAGGGCCCACGCTGCTGATCACCGCCGGGCTGCACGGCAACGAGCCGGCCGGCTATCGGGCGGCCGAACAGATCCGCCGTTGGCCGCTCCGCTGCGGCAAGCTGATCGTCGTGCCGCGGACCAACACGCCCGGATTGGAGCAGAACACCCGCTGGCTGCCCGGCGAACCGGAAGAACTCCGCAACGCCAACCGCAACTTCCCCAAGTCGGACGGACCGAACGAGGCACGCGGCAAGCTGGCCGGCGCCCTTTGGGAGTTCCTTGGGCAACGGCCGCCCGACTGGGTCGTCGACCTGCACGAAGGGATCGACTTCCACGTGGCCAATCCCGAGTCGGTCGGGTCGAGCATCGTCTACTTCGACACGCCCGAGATGCGGAAGCTGGCCGACAAGATCCACCGCGACGTCAACGCCACGATCGACGACCCGAAGCGCGAGATCGTCAAGCTGTCGAAAGGTCCGATCGACGGCGGGTTGGTCCGCGCGACGATCGAGCGGCTGGGGGCCAAGGGGTTCTGTTTCGAGACGACCTTCCAGCACCAGCCGCTTTCCACCCGCACGCGACAGCACCGCGTCATGGTCCACCGCCTGTTGTGCGAGTTGGGCATGGCCGAGGGCTGCCAGGACGTGATGGTCGCCCCGGACGAACCGGCCACGACGCACGTGGCCGTTTACGACGGCGAAGGCACCGGCGGCAGCGGCGTGGCGAACCTGCGGAAAATCCTCCAGCCGGAGGACGGATTCACCATGCGCCAGGTCGGCCCGGCCGATATCCGAGCCGGCGTGCTGGAGCAGTTCGACGTGGTGATCTTCCCCGGCGGCGGCGGGAGCAAACAGGCCGCGGCGATCGGTCCCGAGGGACGCCGGGCCGTGCAGCAGTTCGTTCGCCGCGGCGGCGGATACGTCGGTATCTGTGCCGGGGCCTATCTGGCCACCGCCAAGTACGACTGGAGCCTGAAACTGATCGACGCCAAGACCTTCACCGGCACCAGAGACGTGCCCGGCGTGGGCGTCAAGGCGATGTGGTTCCGCGGCACGGGAAAGGTGCAGATGGAGCTGACCGAGGAGGGCAAGGCGATCCTCGGCGACTTTTCGGGCCCGATCGAACTCGGATACGCCAACGGGCCGATCCTCTCGCCGGCCGGGTGCGAAGGGCTCGACCCCTACGTCCCGCTGGCCGTCTTCCGCACGGAGATCTCGAAATACGAGCCGCAAGAGGGCACGATGATCGACACCCCGGCGCTGGTCGCCGGCCATTTCGGGCAGGGCCGCGTGATCGCCATCAGCCCCCACCCCGAGGGCACCGCCGGTCTCGAACCGCTCGTCCGCCGCGCGGTAACCTGGGTCGCGGGATGCGTTTCCAACGTGCCGGCGCAATGAAATCGTGCGGGTGCGAAGAGTCCAAATGGTAGGACGGACTTCCAGTCCGTCGCGACGGACCGGAGGTCCGTCCTACGAAAGCGAAAACGATCATTTCTTCTGCTGCGCCTTCTCGATCTTCGCCCACGTGTCGCGCAACGAAACCGTCCGGTTGAACACGAGTTGCCCGTCGGTGGAATCCGGATCGACGCAGAAGTAGCCCAGCCGCTCGAACTGATACCGGCTGCCCGGCGCCGCGGCGGCCAGCGAGGGCTCCACGCGGCAATCGGTCAGCCTCTGGAGCGAGTCGGGATTGAGGTTCGCCGCGAAACCGGCCCCCTCGTCCGCCTCCTCCGGGTCCTCCTTGGTGAAGAGATGGTCGTAGAGACGCACCTCGGCCTTCAGCGCATGGGCCGCCGAGACCCAGTGCAGCGTGGCCTGGACCTTGCGTCCGTCGGGCGAGTCGCCGCCCCGGGTGGCCGGATCGTAGGTGCAGTGCAGCTCGACCACTTCGCCCGTCCGCTCGTCCTTGACCACGCCCGTGCAGGTGATGAAATAGGCGTAACGCAGCCGCACCTCGCGGCCGGGCGCCAAGCGAAAATACTTCTTCGGCGGCTCCTCGCGGAAATCGTCCTGCTCGATGTACAGCTCGCGCGAGAAGGGCACCTTCCGCGTGCCGGCGGCGGGATCTTCGGGGTTGTTGATCGCGTCGAGTTCCTCGCTTTGGCCTTCCGGATAGTTGTCGATCACCACGCGAAGCGGCCGCAGCACGCTCATCACCCGAGGTGCCCGCCGGTTGAGGTCTTCGCGCAGGCAGTGTTCCAGCAGGCCGATTTCGATGGTGCTGTTGAACTTGTTGACCCCGATCCGCTCGCAGAAGTTGCGGATCGACTCCGGCGTGTAACCGCGGCGCCGCAGCCCGCTGATGGTCGGCATCCGCGGGTCGTTCCAGCCGCCGACGTGCCCTTCGCGGACCAGTTGCAGCAGCTTGCGCTTGCTCATCACGGTGTAGGTCAGGTTCAGCCGGGCGAATTCGATCTGCCGGGGACGGTAGACGCAAAGCTCGCGGAGGAACCAGTCGTAGAGCGGCCGGTGGTTCTCGAATTCCAGCGTGCAGATCGAGTGGGTGATGCGTTCGATGGAGTCTTCCAGCCCGTGGGCCCAGTCGTACATGGGGTAGATACACCAGGCGTCGCCCGTGCGGTGGTGTTCGGCGTGCAGCACGCGGTACATCACCGGGTCGCGCATGTTGAAGTTGGGATGGGCCATGTCGATTTTCGCCCGCAGGGTCCGCGACCCGTTGGGGAACTCTCCGGCCCGCATCCGCTCGAACAGGTCGAGGTTCTCTTCGACGCTCCGGTCGCGATAGGGGCTGTCGCGGCCCGGCTGGGTGAGCGTGCCGCGATACTGCCGGGTTTCTTCGCCGCTGAGGTCGCACACGTAGGCCCTGCCCGCTTCGATCAACTGCACGGCGTACCGGTACATCTGCTCGAAGTAGTCGGAGGCGAAGTAGAGCCGATCCTCCCAATCCCATCCCAGCCAGCGGACGTCCTCCTGGATCGACTGGACGTATTCCTCCTCTTCCTTGGTCGGATTGGTATCGTCGAACCGCAGGTTGCACAGCCCGCCGGGGTACTTCGCGGCCAGCCCGAAGTTCAGGCAGATCGACTTGGCATGTCCGATATGCAGATACCCATTCGGCTCCGGCGGGAACCGCGTATGCACGCGCCCGTCGTACTTGCCGGTCTTGAGGTCGTCCTCGATGATGGTTTCGATGAAGTTCAGCGAGCGGGTTGGTTCGGGTGTGGTCATGGGACGGTTCCGTCCTCTTGTTTCCTATGATTCATGTCATTTACGCGGGTGCCACTGACGTCTCGCCAGTGCACGGGCAGGATGCCCGCAGCACCCAACGGTGCCGCCTATACGCTGACCCGTTTAGACCAATGCGTCCATTTCCACGCGAGCCACCTCGAAGCCGGCCTTTCGCACATCGGCCGTCGCGGACCGAATGGCCGCCTCGAGCGACTCCGCCTCCCGGTCAAAAGCGACGTACGTCACCCCGCCGCGGGTCACCACCGTGCCGTCGTCGCAGCCGGCTTCGTACAAGGCATCACAATCCTGGTCCGTCACTTCGGTCGCAGTCAAGATAAGCATGAACTCGTAGGTCTTCATAGCGGTATTCTCCATTTCCGTCAGACACGGAAATTCTACGATTCTGTGTGAGGACAGTTTTCGATTTCTCTGAGGAGCTTCTTGGCATGATTCTCTGGATTTCGTGGAGTGGAATACACCCGGATGATGCAACCGTCTCGACCTCGACGAGGACAACGCAATTGCCCCCACACATGGGCTCGCGCACGAGCCTTTACGACTTCCCACCCTCTTTCCACAGCATAGCTTATGGCGCTGCGAATGTGTTTGTTCGGGTGCTCGCGCACTTGCCTACCTCTCCCCAAAGATCGCCATTACTATTCGCCGAGACCATCCGCTTCTCTGCTTAGCTCACTGAACTCAACACCAGCCTCTCGCAACGATCGCGCCGCTTCCTCGTGCAGAACGTAGGTGCGGTTCGGCAGAACCATTCCCGGCGAATGCCGCAACAGGATCGGCAGCGCCTTGGCCTCTTCCGAAGCTGACATTTGGATGACCACTTTCACGGCACTAATCCTCTCGAGCGCGATTCATTGACTGGTTCACCGACTGTGCCTCATGCGGGGCACGTTCCCAACCTGCCTGGCACGATGGAATCGTGCCCCACGTTCCACCTATTTTACCGCACCATTGGCGAAACGGCCAGATCACAACTGCCCCAGCGCCCGGTCGATCCGGGCCAGACAGCTCGGTTTGCCGACGATCGCCAGGCTCTCGAACAGCCCGAAGCCGACCGCCTTGCCGGTTATCGCGACGCGGATGGCGTGGATGATCTGGCCGATCTCGACGTTCTCGGACTCGACGAAATCGTGCAGGAGCCGGTCGAGCGTTTCGGGCTCGAACGGTTCGAGGGCGGCCAGCCGGTCGCGGAACCGCCCGAGCAACTCGCCCGCCTCGGCCGGTTTTCGGAGACGTTTCTCGAAGGCCTTTTCGCCGTAGGGCAACTGGTCGTCCGGGACAAAGAAGTACGCGTAGTCGAGCACGTCGCCGGCCACTTTGATGCGGTCGCCGGCGGCCTGGAGGATCTCGGCGACCTTTCGGCGCGTCGCCTCCGAGTCAGGCGATTCGATCAAGCCGGCCTTCTGCAAATAGGGCAGGACCATCGCCAACTTCTGCTCGATCGGAGCTTGCTGCATGTGGTGCTGCTGGAAGGCCGAGAGCTTGGCCGGGTCGAAGCTGGCCGGGGCCTTGTTCACCCGCTCCAAAGAAAAAGCCTCCACGAGCTGTTGCCGCGTAAAATGCTCCGTCTTGTCGTCCAACGACCAGCCCAGCAGGGCCAGATAATTGACGATCGCCTCGGGCAGGTAGCCGACCTGTTCGTAGAAATCGACGATCACCGGGTTGAACGTCTCCGGCTCGCTCTCCAGCCCGATGGCGGCGGCGATCTTCTGCCCGTGCTCGAGCAACGCCGCGAAGTCGCGATTCTTGAGATACTTGGCCAGCTTCCGCTTGCTCAGCTTGGTCTTGCTGCCCGGCTCGGCCACGCACGGCAGATGGGCGTACGCCGGCAGCTCGTAACCGAGGGACCGCGCGATGAAGATCTGGCGCGGCGTGTTCGAGAGGTGTTCTTCCGCCCGGATGACGTGCGTGATCTCGAAATCGTGATCGTCGACCACGCTGGCCAGATGGTACAGGCAGGAGCCGTCCGCCCGCTGGATGACGTGGTCCTGTTCCCGGGCCCAATCGAACTCGACCTGTCCGCGGATCAGGTCGTCGATCACCAGCGTGCCTTCGCGGGGCATCTTCAGCCGGACGACGCCCGGGCGACCTTCGGCCTCGAATCGGGCCTGGTCCTCGGGCGTTTCGGCCATGAAGCGGCGGCTGTAGACGAAGGTCCGCTTTTCCCGCTGGGCGGCCTCGCGTTCGGCCTGGAGTTCCTCGGTGGTGGCGTAGTCGCGGTAGGCGGTCCCGTCGGCCAGCAGCTTATCGACCGCCGCCTGGTAGCGATCGGCCCGTTGCGACTGGTAATAGGGCCCCAGCGGTCCGCCGACTTCGGGCCCCTCGTCCCAATCGATGCCCAGCCACCGCAGGCCGTGCAGGATCGGCTCGAGCGCCTCGTCGACGTTCCGCTGCTGGTCGGTGTCGTCGATCCGCAGGATGAACCGGCCGCCGCGGTTTCGGGCGAACAGCCAGCAGAACAAGGCCGTGCGGACCCCGCCGATGTGCAGATATCCGGTCGGGCTGGGGGCGAAACGAGTGCGGACCGTCATGGGAATCAACGAGGAATGAGGAATTGGGACCAGCGCAACAGTATAGCGGAGGAGGGCGAAGCCGCAAGCGGCTGCGGGGGTGCTTCTACCCCCATTTCTTGCGCTCTTTGCGTTCGCGCTCGATTCGCTCGCGGAGCAGCCGTTGGCGCAGCGCCTTCTGCTCCTGCTTGGTCAGCTTGCGGTGGACCGGGGACTGCACCGGCTCGGGATCCTCGAAGGCCGGATGAACCGCGCCGGTGCGGGGCTTTTGCGGTTGGGCGAAGGTCGGCTGGGGTGCGGGGTGGGCCGCGTGGACCTTCATCCACTCGTTGCCGAGTGCGGCGATGGGATCTTCCTCGGCCAACTGCCGCTTCGCCCGTTTCTTCTTCACCCGCGGCTCGCGCTCCGGCAGCAGGCCCTCGGCGTCGAGAATCACGTATCTCGCGTGCAGTCCCATGGCCAGCAGGAGCAACACGTTGCCGACCATTTCGGCGCCTTCTTCGACCATGACCCCCCGCGCACCGCTTTCGGCCAGCACCCACTGCAATTGCGTGACCACGGCCGCCGCGTAGCAAACGGCCGCCGCGACCAGCGTGGTGCTCGAGAGCCGGCAGCAGCGCATGTCGAGCAACAGCCGGGAACCGACCGCCCCGAGCAGGAAGAAATAGGGCACCACCCACCAGATCGATCCGTCCAGCCCCGGACTGACGCCGGTCACCCGGGCCATCATCTCCTTGAATCCCTCGTGCAGACTGGAGGCCTCGTCGATGCTCATCAGGAACCAGCACATCGCCGCCCAGAGCCAGACGCGGTAATACCCCTGGTAGTCGTCCGTCTTGTGGCGGCGAACGGTATAGACCAGCACCGCCACCAGGCCGGCCAGGCTCAGCACGGTCGAGGAGAACCAGACGGCCAGGCTTCCTTCGCCATCGAGGTCGAAGGCGGCGACCCGGCCGTCGGTGGTCATGCCGGTCATCGCCGAAGAGGAGCCCCAGGCGTAGAGGACTTCCAGACCGGCCACGACGGCCAATCCGGCCAGCAGGAGCAACCCGAAGGTGGTCAGCCGCCTGGGAATCAGGTCGATCAGTCGGATCGGTTCGTCCATGAAAGCCGCCTCCGGGTAATGGCCCGACTTCGCTGCCGGTCGATCGGTGGCGTTCGACCGGGAATCGCCCGGTGCGACGGCGGTGCCGACTCCACCGGCCTGTTCCTCGGCCAACAACCGGCGTCGCCGATCGTCGCGTTGACCGCTACGGCGGAATTGCGTTAGGGCTTGCGGTGACACAGTGGTCCTTTGCGTCGCTCATCATAGCGTGATTGGCAAATCGGCGCAAGACAGAAATCCTCTCGGCAGTCTGTGGCGGACGCCTTGCGCGGTTTGGGAAAGCACGGAGCTTCCCCTTGAGATTTCGGCATTTCGGCTTCGCGGAGTCTACTTGGGTAAAGTGTTCCAAACCCTTTACCAAAGACAGCGGAGACCACCCCGTCTCCCTAGATTCCCATGGATGCCCAGCTTGCCTCACTTGTGCTGCCCATCACTGACTGCCCATGTGACCCGCGACCTTCGGCGCGCCCAACGTCGGATTGACCCGTTTGCCGGATGGGGGTACTGTTTGGCCCGGAAAACCGTGGGAAATCCTCCCAACGTTTGGCGACACCCGCATCGATGCCACCAATCACCCAACTCATTCGCCGATTGCGGAGCGTCCTCGGGCATTCCCCGCTCGAATCGATCACGGCGGCCGTCGCCGGCCTGAGCATCGCCATGGTGCTGCTGACGGTTGTGCTGCGGATCACCTATCCGTACGAGCTGGAATGGATGGAAGGCGGAGTCCTGGAACACATCGCCCGCGTCCGGGCGGGCGAGCCGATCTACGTGGCGCCCACGCTTCGCTTCGTGCCGCTGATCTACCCGCCGCTGTACTACTGGCTTTCCGCCGCCGTGATGCTGGTCACCGGCGAGGGTTTTCTGGGACCGCGGCTGGTGTCGCTGGGGGCGTCGATCGGTACGGTCGCGCTCATCTTCATGTTCGTGCGCCGGGAAACCGGCCGCAAGCTTCCCGCGTTGTGTGCGGCGGCGCTGTACACGGCAACGTTCTCGATCACCGAGGGCTGGTTCGATCTGGCCCGGGTCGACAGCCTGCTGCCGCTGCTGGTGCTGTGGGCCGCCTATTTGATCCGGTTCGGCGAAGGCGTCCGCTCGGCGGTTGTGGCGGGAGTGCTGCTGGGTTGCGCTCTTTTGACCAAACAATCGGCTCTCGTCTTCGCCGCGCCGTTGTTCCTCTATTGCCTGGCCTTCCAACGGCGTCGGCTGCTGGGCTTGGCGGCGACAAGCATCCTCCTTTCGGCTTTAGCGATCGGCTACTTGCACTGGCGGACCGACGGGTGGTTCAGTTATTACGTCTTCTCC
>DATLAN010000224.1:0-17057 GCA_035527455.1 Thermoguttaceae bacterium | reverse complement strand
CTTTATCTCAAGCCACAGTCTCCTCCAGTTCAACATGATCACCAATTGAGTCAATGTCACCTGCAAGAACCGCGTCCCAAGCCACACAGATTCGCCACCCCAATTTTCGAATCTGCCCGCGGATCTCTTCCTCGTACTGTTGCGAAGCCGCACTTTCAAGACAAAGCATCAACAGCCCGTTGATGGCGTATACGAGCGGCCGCGCGAATCCCGCTTCCGGTTCTGCCTTCAGCACCGAATTCAGATCCTCAAATCCCTGAAGCAACTCTGGCCATATCTCTTCTGGACCGAATGAGACGCTGTGGTGCCTCAGCATCCAGATATAGTCCGCCAAGTTCTTGGGGTTATCGGCCGCCTCGGTGCCTTGGGCGTGTACTCGAAATCTCTCTGTGATATCAGGAATTGGCGTCATGCTTACCCTTACCGTGGTTGTATTCCTGGCTGCGTCGGAACGTGACCGCCTCGTCCTGCTCCTGGAACAGATAAAGGGGACAGGCGCATATATTGGGTAAGATGCGCAAACTGGCGTGTCATGCCGATTCTTTGCGGGGGCGACCGCGAGCACGCACCGTCGATTGCAGCCCCAGGTGCTTCGCTGTCTGCTCGGTCCAACCCGTACTGCCGTACGGGCTGCCGCGGCGGAGACATCGGCGGATGGCCTCAAGCTCCGCTTCCGTCTGAGGCGCGTTGACGTAGTCCGTCCAGTCGGACGGTTGCGGCAACGGCCAATCGCTCAGCAGCGGCCCGTGTGTTTCGCGTGCCCGTTGATGCAGGCTTCCCCATGGCCAATCTTCCGCACGCTGGACGAGCCCGGCCCGCAACGCATTCCGCTCCACGTACCGCACCACGGCATAGAAGTGTTCGTCGCTTTCGACCGGAAACGACTTGAAGCGGCCCTGATACAAGTGCCCATGGCCGACGCAAAGCTTCGCCCATTGCCACCGCTGGGTGTGCATGTTGGTCATTCGCTGCATGAACCGGGAAAGCTGGCCGTCGTGTTCGGGCCAAAGGACGAAATGCCAATGGTTCGGCATCCAGCCATAGGCACAGATGCGGATCGACGCGACTCGCAGGGTCTCTTCCACCACGCGGCGGAAGGCGTGATAGTCCTTCTCCGCGCGAAAGATTTGCATTCGTCCCACGCCGCGGTTAAGCACATGGAACACCATCCCACCCGGTGCGACTCTTGCGGTTCGAGGCATGATCGCAATCTTACCGAAACCTCCCTCCTTCGTCAATATATGCGCCTGTCCCCTTTATCTTTATCTATCAGCACAAATCGCAGAGATATTTCCGATACCCGTCGTGAACGCCCTCGGCCAATTCGCGCAATTGCGAAGCCGAGATGAATCCCTTGCGGAAGGCGATCTCTTCGACGCAGGCGACCTTCAAACCTTGCCGTGCCTCGATCGTCTCGACGAAAGCGGACGCCTGGAGAAGCGACTCGTGGGTGCCCGTGTCCAGCCAGGCGAAACCCCGGCCGAATCGCAGACCGTGGAGTTCCCCCCACTCGAGATAACGGCGGTTGACGTCCGTGATCTCCAGCTCGCCGCGCGCCGAAGGCCGCAGGCCCGCGGCGATTTCGACCACCCGGTTGTCGTAGAAGTAGAGGCCCGTGACCGCGAGATTCGATCTGGGCACCTCGGGTTTCTCTTCGATCGACAGGACCCGATCCTGCAGGTCCACTTCGGCCACGCCGTACCTTTTCGGCTCCTTGACCGGATAGGTGAAAATGGTCGCTCCGCGATCGCGGCTGCAAGCCTTGTCGAGTTTCTCCTGCAACCCGGTCCCGTAGAAGATATTGTCGCCCAGAATCAACGCCACATGGTCGCCGCCCACAAAATCCCGGCCGATGACCAGCGCCTGGGCAAGTCCGCCGGGCTCGGGCTGCACGGCGTAACGGACCGAGATCCCCAGTTGGGCCCCGTCGCCGAGCAGCCGTTCGAAGGCGCCGATATCTTGCGGTGTGGAGATCAGCAGAATCTCGCGAATGCCCGCCAGCATCAACGTCGACAGGGGATAGTAGATCATCGGCTTGTCGTACACCGGCAGCAGTTGCTTGCTGACCGCTCGGGTGACCGGGTACAGACGTGTGCCCGTCCCACCGGCCAGGATGATCCCTTTGTTGAAGTGGCTTGTGTTCTTCATGGCTCTTCCGGTGAGGGTGGCACGCCCGGGTGAGGATGGCACGCCCTGAGGAACGAAGGGCGTGGTTTGGCCGGTCTTTCACGCCCTTCGTTCCTCACGGCGTGCCACCCAATGAACAGGTTGTTTCTCCGCGGCTCTTTACTCCTTGGCGGACCCCACGATCCCGTCGACGTCGATCAAGTGCAACTGCCGGCCTTCGCCGGTGTGGGGAGAATCGACGACCACGCTGCGGCCGTCGGGGCTGAAGCGCGGGTGCAGATCGCAGCGCCACTCGCCCGTGTACGCCGCCGGCAGGTGAAAATGCCCCAGCGGCACGCGGCGGCCGGTGGGCACCTGGTAAAGGTACGGGTTTTGCAGCCGCTGGGGGCCTTGAGGATACGTGTCGTTGAGGATCCACTCGATGCCCGGCAGATACGTGCAGTGGCCGTTATCGGTCATTACGCCCTGGCCCACGATCTCGACCTTCCCGTCGGTCTTGTCCTCGAACAGGTAAAACGCGCTGCCGTGCGAAGCGTGCCACGACCAGGCGAGGATGTGCTGCGGGTCGCGCCAGATGAAATGCGACGTGCTGCCCGAGTGATCCACCACGCGCACGTCCGAGCCGTCCATTCCGGCGGTGAGCATTCGGGTGCCGAATCCCCGTTGTCCCTCGCCCCGCCAACGGTGCAGGAACTCCAGTCGCGATCCGTCGGGGCTGACCAGCAGGTGATTGAAGTAGTGTTTCATCCCGGACAGATCGCCGCGGGGATACGGGATCTTGGCGATGTCGGCCAAGGTGACGATCAACTCCTGCCGACCGGTCTGAAGGTCGATGCGGTGGATGCCCGAGTCTTGCGGGGCCAACTCGTCGCGGAACGGGTCGGGCAGCCCGGCGTAGCCGTAGCCCGGCCGCATGTCGTTGACCCGGCGGAAATCGGGCGCCACCGCCCAGCGGCCGTCGGGGCCGACGGCGTAGATCGGATGCCCGACGGTCCGCCGCTTTCCCGTGGTCACGTCGAGCCGATGGCAAACGAAGCGATCTTCTTGTCGGTCGTTCCACAAGATTTCCGTTTCCGAACCCGGCCGCCACTGCAACATGCACCCTTGCTGCCAACACCACGCCCGGCTTTCCCCCAGCTCGATCCACCGATCGCTGTCTTGCAGGTCGACCATTCCGACCCGGATCACGTCGTCGGGCTTGGGCGAGCGGTGTTCGAAGTCGACCTCCATGCCCAAGACGTAACGGCCGCTCGGGTCGAACTCGAGCTTGTCGTAGTAGCCGAACCAGTGATATTTCGGCCCTCGGGTGATCGTCCGCACGGGCGGGAGTTCTTCTTGTGGTTCTGCACATGGAGCGATTCCGGGCAGCGCGGCCGCCGACAGGGCAACGGCGGATTTCAGCAGATCGCGACGGGAGAGCTTCACAGCCGGGGGATTCATGGCGACTCCTCGGATCGGTGATCGGAACCGCGGTGCGCCGTATTGTAGTCTATGGGGCGAGTTGTTGCGAAGCCGCGAGCGGCTTTAGAGCCACAGGTGCAGCCGGCCGTCGAGCATGTCGGGCAGGGCCTTTTCGACGAAAAAGCGGACCTGGCGGGGATGGTAGCGGGTGCTGAAGTGGGTCGCGATGATCAACTCGTTGGAAAACCGGTCCCGCCGCTCCAACAGGTCGTCGAGGTGCATGTGGCCGAATTTGTGGATCTTGTCCTTGCGATGGCTCGGCGCGACGAACGTCAGCTCCATGATCAGCACGTCCGCCCGGAACATCGCCTCGCAGGCGTCCAACCCGGCCGGGGCGCTATCGCCCAGGTAGGCGATCCGCGGATGGCGGATCTCGGTGGTGACTTCGGTGCCGGAGAGCCGCAGGTCGCGAATCTGCTCGCCCGGCAGGCCGTGAAACTCGGGTTTGAGCTTCCGCCGCCGCTCCCAGAGCACGAAACCCAGCGACGGGATGGTGTGGGTCGTGGCCGAGACGGTGACCACGTGCTCGCGCGACAGCTCGATTTCGTCGCCCGGCGCGGCGGGTTTCAGTTCGCACGGCAGCCGGCCGCGATCCAATCGGCTGAACAGCCGCAGGATGCGCTGGACGGTTTCGATGGCCGCCTCGGGCAGGTAGATCGTCGGCGGGTCCATCTTCATCATCCGCCGCCGGGCCACGTAGACCGGCAGCGCCACGACGTGGTCCATGTGCGTATGCGAGACGAACCAGGTCGGCGTGCCCATGAAGGACCAGGGCTGTGCCCCCAGGTCGAACCCGAGCTTCATCTCCGGGATGCGCCAATAGGTTTGCACGGCGGCGCGGGAGTAGCCCTCGATGGTGAAGTCTTTGTGCGCGAGCGTTTTGACCGGGAGGTTGTTGATCATACTACTGCCCCGAGTGCTCGTAACTGTCGACACTCGAGAAGTCCATCGGTTCGCTGCAATCGAGATTCGGCAGGATCCAGATCTCGCCGAAAAGGTCGTTCTGCTCGACGCGGACCTGGTGGTGACTGACCAACTCCAGGCAGGCCAGGAAGATGCCGATCAGCGTCGAGCGGTGCATGCCGGGCTGAAACAGGTCGCTGAAGGAGAGCCGTCCTTCGCTGATCAGCCGGGAATGAATGCGACTCATGTAGACGTGGATCGGCGTGTCGTCGTAGACGATGCTCGACGGCTTGGCGGCCTCCGTATCGCGCATCATCCGGCCGAACGCACTGACCAGGTCCCAAAGCTCCACCTCGTGGATCGGCTCTTCGGCCAGGTCCCGCTTCCGGGGAGGCAAGTCGTCGGAGAGCCGCGGGTAGTGTTCCTGCCAGGTGCGGCTGCGCTCTTCGAGGATGCTGGCCGCGTCGCGATACCGCTTGTACTCCAACAAACGACGGACCAACTCCTGCCGCGGATCGTCGATCTCATCCTGGATTTCGTCGCTGCGGGGAAGCACCTGCTGCGACTTGATCTCGATCAGCGTGCTGGCCACCTCCAGAAACTCGCCCACTGCGCCCACGTCCAACTGATCGAGAATCGTCAGATACTCCAGGTACTGCTCGGTGACGGCGGCCAGCGGAATATCGACGATCTCCACCTCGTGCTTGCGCACCAGGTACAGAAGCAGGTCGAGTGGACCCCGGAAAACGTTCAACTCGACGCGAAAATCCATCGGTCGGATCAGTCCGTCAGGAAGGGTGGGTCAAGGGAAGGCTGCGGGAGGCGCCTTTCCACGTCTCAGATCTCAGTTTAGCCGCCGGCACTCCGCGGGGCGAGTGGCCCGACGCGCCGCATCCTTGCCTTGACGGGAAAAATCGCCCAAACCCTACAATCAGTATTCGTCCGAATGGGGCGAGTGACTTGAAGGCACGAAAAGACCGAATGTCGGTGCGACATGCGAACTACTCGCCATCCACGTCCTGGACGCCGCGAATGAACTGCAGGAACCGCTGGATCGAGGGGCAGCGACGCTCGACGTTCGGTTCGAGGCAGGCGTGGATCGCCTTGGCCAATCTGGGGTGGAGCTTGGGGCTATATTGGCGGATGTCGGTGGGCGGCGTGTCGTGGCTCATGGCCGCCATACCGGTCGCGCCGCTGAGCCAGGGGAGTTCGAAGGTACACATCTCGTAAATCGTTACCCCGAAAGCGAAAATGTCCAGACGCTGATCGGTGGGACGGCGGCGAACGACTTCGGGAGCCATGTAGTTGGGGGTTCCGGTCCGCTTGCCCGGCTGCATGAACGGCGGCGTGGCGGGGACCGTCAGGCCGAAATCGGTCAGCTTCAGGCTCTCGCGATCCTCGGTGAGGATGTAGTTCCGCGGGCAGACGTCGCGGTGGATCAAACCGGCGGCGTGGACGGCGGCCAGGCCCTCGGCGGCTTGGGTGATGAATCGCATCCGCCGGCCGTCGAGCAACGCGTCGCGCCCGACGATCAGCGAGTTCATGCCGGGCCCTCCCAGAAACTCCATGACCAGGTAAGGCTCACCCTTGGTGGTGATCCCGTGCTCGAACGCCTTGACGATCCGGGGATGATCGAAGAAGAGGGAGATCTCGCCCTCGGACGGTTTGTCCATGCCTTGGTATCGGGCCTCGATGGCGGCCGTTTTCTTGGCATCGAGGATCTTCAACCCCACGATTTGGCCTGTGCGCAGATCCCGGGCCATGTAGAACTTCGACATCGTGCCGGAAATGGCTTCTCGCAGCAGGGCGAACCGTTTCGAGACGTCCATCTTGCCGCCGGAGAGGAGAGATTTCAGGCGATCCAGGAAGGCCACGGTGCTCTCACTTTCCGCAGTAGTCGATGGTTCGCGCGATTTCGCTTTGGAGGTCCTGGCGGCGGACGATGCGGTCGATGAAGCCGTGTTCCAGCAGGAACTCGCTGGTCTGGAAGCCCTTGGGCAGTTCGATGCGGATCGTGGCCTGGATGGTCCGCGGCCCGGCGAATCCGATCAGGGCCCTCGGTTCGGCGAAGACCACGTCGCCGAGCGAGGCGAAGCTGGCGGCCACCCCGCCCATCGTCGGGTTGGTCAGCACCGAGATGAACAATCCCCCGGCCCGATCGTATCGGGCCAACGCGGCGGAGACCTTGGCCATCTGCATCAGCGAGAGCATGCCTTCGTGCATCCGCGCGCCGCCGCCGGAGCCGGAGATGATGATCAACGGCAGTCGTTCCTCGGTGGCGCGTTCGATGGTGCGAGTGAGCTTCTCTCCCATCACCGAACCCATGCTGCCCATGATGAAGGCCGAATCGGTCACGCCGAAGGCAACGCGCCGGGCGCGGATCATCCCGCTGCCGACCACGGCCGCGTCAAGAAGTCCGGTGCGGGCCTGTTCCTCTTTCAAGCGATCGGCGTAGGGCTTCCGGTCGACGAAGTTCAGCGGATCGGTGGGCGCGAGATTCGCGTACCACTCCTCGAACGTGCCTTCGTCCAACACCTGGCGAATCCGCTCTCGAGCGGAGACGTACCAGTGGTAATCGCACTCCGGACAGACTCCCAGCCGCTTTTCGGCTTCCTTGCGAAAGATCGTCTGCTGGCACCCGGGACAGCGTTTCCAGAGCCCCTCGGGAACGCCTCGCTTGGGACGCTTGATCATATTTGCCCAACTGGCGGGATCGGGAGTGCTGGCGGGCATAATGGGATTTCAGATTTCGGATTTCGGATTTCAGATTTCGGATTTCGGATATGGGGCATCGCCGCCGCGCTGCTAACTCCCTCTTCTCACTCGCCCTGGGCGAGGACTTCTTCCGGTTCGACGTCCAGGATCTCCCAGCGGCTGTGGCCGTTGGTTACTTTCCAGAGGTCTCCCAGTTCGTCGTGTTGGATGAAATGGCGCACGAGACTTGCCAGCGGTTCGGGCAGGACCAGGCCGATGACGCCGTCTCGGTGGCGTTTCAACAACTTCGTCAGTGCGGCGCGAACGCGATCTTCGGCATGGCCGAGCGTTTCGCCTTCGGGAGGGCAAACGTTTTCGGGCTGTTCCTGCCACTGGCGATAGACCTTCGGCTGCTTGTGGCGAACGTCCTTGACGAGCATTCCCTGCCACAGGCCTTGATCGAGGTTCTGCATCCGGTCCAACTTCTTAAGTTTGACCCCCAACCCCTTGGCAATAGCCCGGCCGGTCTCTTGGGCCGGTTCGCACGCAGGTGCGTAAACGGTTTCGATCCCTTGGTCGGCCAGTTGCTCGATGACTTCCGCCACTTCCATCCGGCCGTGCCGGTTCATGGGGATGTCCAGCGCCCCTTGGATGCGATATTGCTGGTCGTAGTCCGTCGAGCCGGGACGAATGAGTGCGATCCGAAGCATGTCTTAAACCCGTACGTTTCTGTGCGATTTCGCCCGGCCGGTCATTTCGTCGATGAACCGGCCGTAGTCGTCTTGGGAAAACAGCGCCGTTCCGGTGACGAACAGGTCGGCGCCGGCGGCGGCGCAAGGCCCGATCGTGTCGTCGTTGATGCCGCCGTCGACCGACAAGAGCGTTTCCGCAGATACCGCTTCTCGAAGCCGACGGAGTTTCTTCACCGCCACCGGTTGGAATGGCTGACCGCCGAAGCCGGCCATCACGCTCATCACCAGCACCAGGTCACAAAGGTCCAGGCAGTCCTCCAGTTCGGCCACGGGCGTGGGCGGATTGAGCGAGATGCCCGCGGCGGCCCCCATCGAGCGGATTTCCTCCAACAAGTCGCGCGGTTGGGAAACGACTTCGATGTGGAAGGTCAGCAAGTCGGCCCCCGCCTCGCGAAACCGCTTCACGTAGCGGCCCGGCTCGGAGATCATCAAGTGGACGTCCAGCGGCAAGTCGGTCACGCGGCGGACGGCTTCGACGATCGGCAGGCCGAAACTCAAATTGGGTACGAAATGTCCGTCCATCACGTCCAGATGCAGGATCCGTGCCCCGGCGTCTTCCAGGCGACGGATTTCGTCCTGCACGTTGGCGAAATCGCACGCCAACAGCGACGGCGCAATCAGTGGCGCGGCGGAACGCAGGTCAGCGAGCAACTTCGTGGCGGACATACCGAAAGCGCTTGAATCTCAAGGGAAAAAATGGCGGCAAGAACGAGAGAAATGCTGCGATAGAAGCTCAGGCGGGTGTTCCCCGTCTGCTCACGTAAGTGTCTTTCGATCGGAAGCGTTCGATCGCGACGTACCGCCTCGTTTGAGAAACCGACTGATCCAGTCGAAATGGGTGGCGAGGACCGATTCCTCAACCAGCTCTGATGATTGGAATTCTACCAGGGCCGCCCGTCTGCGTCTGCGCTTATTCCGCAGAAAAACGCAACTTGTTTTCAGATAAGGACTTGCATCGCGATCACTGCCGATCGAGATCCTCGCTGTGCGGCAGGTCCTCCAGGCTGCCGAGGCCGAAGAGCCTCAAGAAACGGTCGGTAGTGCTGTAACCGGCCTGCCGGCCGAGCGACTCCTTGCGTTCGACGCGCAGCAAGCCGCGCAGCACCAATTGGGCCAACACGTGGTTGCTCGGTTTGCCTCGCAAGCGATTGACCTCCTCGGCGGTGAGCGGTTGCTGGTAGGCAACCACGGCCAGCACGTCGACGGCCGCCTGGGAGAGCCTCGCTTCACGGACCCGACCGTAAAACCGGTTCCGCAACGGGTGGAATCTCTCTCGCAACACGAGCCCGTATCCCGAGCCGGCGTGGGAGACCAGGTACGGACGGCCGTTGGCCAAGTAGCCTTCGTTGAGTTCGTCGACCAGCGACGGGATTTCCTCCGGCTCGACGCCCCGCATCAACTCGGCCGCCCGAGCCGCCGAAAGCGGCTGATTCTCGCGGTTGCCGACGAAGAGGATCGCTTCGAGAATCGACCGCGGGCAGATCTCGCACGGGTCGTGCTCTTCGGCCGCTTCTTCGGCCGCCGCTTGCGGCTTCGCAGACTCCGTTGGAAAACCCGCATCGGTCCTGGGTTGCCCCCCCCCCATCGCTTGGGCGAAGGCCTCGGTCAGCGCGTCGAGCGAGAGGCCCTGCTCGGCAGGCTCGGGTTGTGGGTCGGGGGAGTGAGCCATCGGCGTTTCATGGGGAAGCCGCAAGCGGCAACTGTTCATTCATCAAGCATCATACCTCGATCAGCCCCAGCTCGCGATACGCCGACTCGACCACGTCCGCGTCGATGTGATCGAGTTCCTTCCCGGCGCCGGCCAACAGGGAGAGATCGGCCAACCGGCTGACGCGGCGGGGGATGCCGTGGGAGAGTTCGTGCAGCCGGGCGACGGCCGGCTCGTCGAAGATCGGCGACCGGCGGCCGGCCTGCGCCAGGGAAGTGTTGAGAAAACCCGCCGTGTCCAGGGCCTCCCACGGTTCGACGTCGATCCGCAATTCGGCCAGGTCCAACAACCGTTCGCCGATCCGGCCCATCTGCTCGTGACGGCCGGCCAGCACGATGGTCAGCCGCGACTCGGGCGAGGCGTTGTGTTGGGCCAGACGGGCGACCTGCTCCAAGACGGGCTTGCCGGCCTGATCGGCGTCGTCCAGCAGAACGACCGCCTCGCGTTGCTCGTAGCGGTACTCGGCCAGCCGATCGGTGACCGCCCGCCACAGCCGGGCGATCGAATCGGTGGGGTCTCGATTGACGCCGAATCCGGCCGCCAGCAAATAGAGCATTTCGGCCGGCTCGACGCCCAACAGGTCCAGCCTGGCGACCGCTTTCCCTTCGCGGCGAAGTTCTTCGGCGAAGACCTCCAGCAGCAACGATTTCCCGCTGCCCGACGGCCCCATCAACAGTCCCACGCGGCGGCGCTGTTCGACCAGGAAGTGCAGCCGTGCGAGGGCTTCCTCATGGGTGGGGCTCTGGTAGAAGAACTGCGGATCGAGACGGCCTCGAAACGGCGATTCGCTCAAACCCCAGTGCGTTTGGTACATCGGCCTCTCCTCCCGCAGTTTCCGCTATTCAAAACAACCCGTAACTCTGGTATTTTCGGTACAATTCGCCGCAAAACTTGATCCCGAACAATCGATGCCACCGCGCCCCATGACCGATCGGTACTTCGTCGAGACCCCAATTTCCGGCCGCCAAGCCGTGCTCAGCGGACCCGAGGCCCATCATCTGATCCACGTGATGCGGGCCAAACGGGGAACGGCCGTGGTGCTCTTCGATGGCAGCGGGGCCGAGTTCGCCGCCGAAGTCGAGCAGGTCGACCGCCGCGAGGTCGCGTTGGCCATCCTCCGGCGCGACGAGGTCGACCGGGAATTGCCGCTGGAAGTGACGCTGGGGGTGGCGATGCCCAAAGGCGACCGCCAGCGGTGGCTGATCGAGAAGGCGGTCGAGCTGGGGGTGGCTCGCGTGGTGCCGCTGCGGACCGCTCGATCCGTGGCCCAGCCGGTACGACAGGCGCTGGACCGGCTGCGGCGGGCCGTGATCGAGGCCTCGAAACAGTGCGGTCGCAACCGGATGATGCAGGTCGCCCAACCGCGAGACTGGCCGGACTTCGTGGCCGAAACGTCCGATGTCCCGCTCCGGCTGCTTGCCCATCCGACCGGGGGTGAAGGACTCGCCGACGTGTTGCCGCGGGCGGACCGGCCCGGCGGCGTGCTGGCGGCCGTGGGGCCCGAGGGCGGTTTCACCGAGGAAGAAGTTTCCCTGGCCATGACTGCCGGCTGGCGATCGATCGATCTGGGCCCCCGCACCCTGCGAGTGGAAACGGCCGCGATCCTGCTGGCGGGGATCTTGGCCGTCCGATTCGGCCCCTTGGCGGACTAGAGTCGGAGGGAGTATACTGTTGTCCTCGTGTGATTTACCGCTGATACCTCACTAAGTTCATGGCCGACCAGAAGTTATGACACGCGTTGCCATCGTCGGGGGTGCGGGCTACACCGCGCTGGAGCTGATCAAGATCCTGCTGCGCCACGGGGGAGCGGAAATCGTGGCCGTCACCGATCTCCAGGAAGGCCGGCCCCATATTTCTACGATCCATCCTTCGCTGATCGGACGTCTGGACATCTGCCTGGAGAATCTCAGTCCGGCCGAGGTTTCCGCCCGGGCCGACTGCGTGTTCACCTGCCTGCCTCACGGCGCGGCCGCGTCGCTGATACCCCACTTTTTGGACGGCGGCACGCGCGTTGTCGATTTCAGCGCCGATTACCGGCTCAACGATCCGGAGGTCTTCGCCACCTGGTACAACCAGAAGCACGGCGACCCCGATAGGCTGGGTAAGGTCCCCTATGGCCTGCCCGAACTGTTCCGCGACCGGATCGCCGACGCCCCGCTGGTGGCCAATCCGGGCTGTTTCCCCACTTCGGCCTCGTTGGCGTTGGCGCCGCTGTTGAAGGCCGGATTGATCGAGCCTACCGGAATCATCGTCGACTCGAAGACGGGCGTTTCGGGGGCCGGCCGGACTCCTCGGCTGACCACCCACTATCCGGAGTGCAACGAGAGCATCTCGGCCTACAACGTCGGACGTCACCGCCATACGCCCGAGATCGAGCAGGTCCTTACGACCGTCGCCGGCGCCAAGGTGGAAGTGATCTTTTCGCCCCACCTGGTGCCCATGGATCGCGGGATCCTCACCACCACGTACTCCCAGCCGATCGGCCCGCCGAGCGAAGAGAAGGTCCTCACGACGCTGAGCGACTTCTACGCCGAGGAGCCCTTCGTTCGCGTGGTCGATCACCTGCCGGCGACGAAGGACGTTTCGGGCACGAACTTCTGCCACGTCACCGCTCGCATCGTTCGCAACTGCGTCATTACGATCAGTTGCATCGACAACCTGATCAAGGGGGCCTCCGGGGCCGCGGTGCAGAACTTCAACATCATGTACGGATATCCCGAGACGACCGCCCTGTAAGCCGCTCGCGGCTTCGCAATATGCAACTCTAAGCTCCGCGAACCATGTCCAAGTCCACTCCCACGACCGACATTCCCATTCCCATACCCAAAGACTTCCTCGCCGCCGGCGTCCATTGCGGACTGAAGCGCGATCCGCGGAAGCCGGACTTGACGCTGGTGGTCTCCCAGCGGCCGGCCACCGCCGTCGGCGTCTTCACCCAAAACGTGGTCTGCGGCGCCCCGGTGACGCTCAATCGCCGGCGGACTCCCAGCGAGAAGATCCGCGTGGTGGCCGTCAATTCCGGAAACGCCAACGCCTGTACCGGCCGGCGAGGGCTCGAGGACGCCGAGCGGATGGCCGCCATGGTCGCCGCGGCCTGCGGCGCGGAGGAAGACCAGGCGCTGGTCATGTCCACCGGGATCATCGGCGAGTTCCTGCCGCTGGACAAGATCGAGCGGGGTATCAAGGCCGCCGCCGACAAGCTTGGCCGCGACCGGGATTCACTGCTCGACGCCGCCCGCGGCATGATGACCACCGATACCGTCCCCAAGCTGGCCGGACGCGCGATCACGCTTGGCGGGCGCGAGATCCGCATCATGGGCATGGCCAAAGGGGCGGCGATGATCGGCCCGAACATGGCCACCATGCTCGGGCTGATCGTGACCGACGCCCCCTTGCGGCCTGCGGCGGCACAGACCCTGTTGAAGGCGGCCGTTGACGAGAGTTTCAACTGCATCAGCGTCGAAGGACACACCAGCACCAGCGACACCGTGTTGCTGCTGGCCAACGGAGCGGCCGGCGGCGAGCCGCTGGCCGGCGACGACCTGGCCGCCTTCGGCCGCGCCCTGAGCGAAGTCTGCGTCGAGCTGGCCCGGGCGATCCCCGCCGACGGCGAAGGGGCCTCGCACCTGATTTCGATCGAGGTCGCCGGTTGTGCCGACCGCCGAAGCGCCCTGCAAATCGCCAAGACCGTGGCCAACAGCGCGCTGGTCAAGACGGCCATCGCCGGGGCCGACCCGAACTGGGGACGGATCGTCTCGGCGGCCGGATATGCCGGCGTGCCGTTCGATCCGGCGGGAGTCAGCCTGCACCTGAACGGGTTGCTCCTCTATCAAGGCGGAACGCCGGTCGCGTTCGACCGGGCGGCCGTGTCCGCGTCGATCCGCGACCGGCGAGAGACGAGCATCCGGCTGAAGCTGTCGGAAGGCGACGCTGAGGTGCGGTTCTGGACGACCGACCTGACCGCGGAATACATACGGCTCAACGCCGATTACCACACATGACGCCCCCATCGCTGAAGCGACTGCGACTCGGCCTGCTGATCCTGGCGATGATCTTCGTGCTGGCGGTGTGCGGCTATTGGCTCTTGTTCGATTGGAGCTTGCTCGATTCGGTCTACATGGTCGTGATTACGCTCTCGACCGTGGGGTACAAGGAGGTTCACGATCTCAACCCGCTGGAGCAGGTGTTCACCGTGGTGGTGATCGTCTTCGGCGTGTCGACGGCTGTGTATATCGTGGGAGGACTGCTTCAGATGATGTTCGAAGGCGAAATCAACCGGGCCATGGGCATGCGCCGCGTCAGCCGCGAGATCGAGCATCTCCACGACCACGTCGTCATTTGCGGCTTCGGCCGGATGGGCGAAGTCCTGGCCGACGATCTCCGCCGGCACCGGACGCCGTTCGTGGTCGTGGAAAACGACGCCGAACGAGTCCAGGAGGCCGCCGCGCGCGACTACCTGGCGCTGAACGACGATGCGACCGAGGAGGAGGCCCTGAGGAACGCCGGCGTCGACCGGGCCAAGACGTTGGTGACCACGCTGCCCCGAGACGCCGACAACGTCTTCATCACGCTGACCGCCCGGAACCTTCACCCGAAGCTGATGATCATCGCCCGGGGCGAATACCAGACGACCGAGAAGAAGCTGATTCAGGCGGGGGCCGATCGCGTGGTGTTGCCGGCGGCCACCGGGGCGATGCGGATGGCCGCGATGATCACCCGGCCCGCGGCCATGGAACTGATCGAGGTGGTCGCCGGCCGCCAGGTCGCCGAGGTGGAAGTCAGTGAAATGCCGATTACCCCGGGCAGCCCTCTGGTCGGTGTCACGCTTCGCGAGTCGCACACCCGCGCCCGGCACGGTCTGCTGGTCGTGGCCGTCCGCAGCCCCGAGGGCGGCCTCCAGTTCAACCCCGGCGGCGACACCGTCTTCGAGGCCGGCGCCACCGTGATGGTGCTCGGCCGTCCCGAAGACATCGACCGCTTCCGCACGGAGTATCGGCTCTGAAGCGACGGGGCTATCAGTAGCTGAGTAGCAGCCTATCGGCCACCACTTCCTCTTCGAGTGTCTGCCCATTCATTTGAAATCGCCGCAGCATTGATCGCCCGCAATTGACAAGGGCCTCTTCCTTGAACAGCCCCTTCGGTATAAGGACATCGCAAATCAAGTTTCCTGACTTCTTGCTGCCGTCAATGCTCAGGGCGACGTAGACGCCTCTGGCTTTGCAGTCGGCAATTGCCTTGAACAGTCTTTCCAGACTAAAAGCTTGTGCACCGTAGAGTATTTTCTGAGTGAAGCTGTAGGGCGGGTCGCAGTACACGATGTCACCGGCCTTGGCCCGCTGCATGGCTTGTTCGAAATCCATCGCCTCAAAGCATGTGCCCGAAGTTCGTCTATGCCATTCGTCTACTCTCCTGCCAAAGCTGTCTGGCGATATGGGTTTGTGCGGTCCGCAAGGCGTGGACATGTAACCGTCTTCCTTTCGGAAACGCACAACGCCCCCGTAACAGGCCCTGCACAAGAAGACCAGGTCTGCGCCGTCGGGCTTCGCGTTGTAATCTGCCTTGGTTGCTTCGTAGGCGCCCTCTTTGCCCAAGCGGCTCATGCGGTGCCAACGTTCTGCGTACCATCGCTTTAGCGTTTCCGGAGAATGGTGCAGTGTCTGCCAGATTTCCACAAGCGGACCGAAAACATCCGACGCAAACCCGCGCTTCGGGGCCAGTGTGCCAAGCACGGCGCCACTACCGAGAAACGGCTCGTGGTAGACGCGGTAATCGGTCGGGAAGTAGGAGATGATTTCGTGAGCGAAACGCTGCTTATTGCCAATCCACTTGAGCAGTTGTAGCTTGAAAGGCTTCGGCTGGCTCTCTTCCTCAGCCGCGAAAGCGAACAACGTCTGTACGGACATTCCTTGCTCCCATCGGTCACGGTTCATCCTCGAAAGCCCCTGTATATACACTTTTTGTATATCCATCAAGTCATCGTATACTTTGGACTTTCGTTGGCCAACCCCCGATGGGCGGGCTCGCCCCAGCTTATCCGATCGCATCCGCCGACGCTACCGCTGCAATGTCGAAACGCTCGCCCCCCTCACAGCAAAACGCGCTTCTATCCCTTTTGAGGGAGATCCGAAGCGACGCAGGGCTGCGGCAAGTGGACCTAGCCGAGAAACTGGGCCAGCCCCAGCCCTACGTGAGCAGGTACGAGTCTGGCGAGCGCAGGCTTGACATTCTGGAACTGCGCCAAGTCTGCGATGCGGTTGGAATAAAGCTCGAGGAGTTCGTCGCCCGCCTGGAAAAACGGCTCGAATGAAACCCGACCTTCGCTTTGTTCGACAGCCCAAGAGTTTCTGGGCCAATGTACGCACACTCAGCCAAGCACTCAACTACACCGTTCGTGGTCAAGGGACTATTCGCGTTCCGACGATGCCCGAAATCGCCGGCGCTCTTCAAGGGCTCGGATTGACCGCGAATCACTTGTTGAAACGTAACGGGACCGCTAACAAGTCTGGCCAAACGTTGCTCGACTATTTTGCACATCGCGCGGAAGTTCTCGAATCGTTCGTTGAACCGCGTCTGATGAACGCAAACCAAGCGAAGGAGCTTTTTGAGCAGTGTGTGGCAGAGTTGCAGCCCAGTTGCCCGCTGCCAATGAACAAGCAGAAGGGCAAGAAGAAAGCGAAGGCGTTTTTCACCTGCATCATCAACATGCTCGTGGAGAAGTATGCAAACGGCTTTCCGTGCGTTTACGACCCGCGTGAGCTAACGACGATTACGCGGAACAAAGCCCCGTTGCGAACGCTTGCCCGAAGAATTGACGGTGCGTTTCCAAGCGCCATCAATCCGATCGCTGTCTGGGAGATAAAAGAGTATTACTACACCACAACGTTTGGCAGCCGTGTAGCTGACGGCGTCTATGAAACACTACTTGACGGTATGGAGTTGGAAGAGCTGCACGAACACGAAAACATTCACGTTCGGCACTACCTGATGGTGGATGCCCATTACACGTGGTGGGATTGCGGCAAGTCGTACCTTTGCCGAATCGTTGACATGTTGCACATGGGGTACGTCGATGAAGTGCTTTTTGGCCGAGAAGTCGTCGACCGCCTTCCGGCCCTCGTGAAAGAGTGGGTGGCAGTCGCCAAGTCGCGCGGAGACGCCGGGCAATCAAGCACGTAGCGAACAGCCCGTAGGGTGGGCACTGCCCACCAATCTGATCCGAGAGCATGGACTGCGATTGGTGGGCAGTGCCCACCCTACGGACTCTTGGCTCGGAATCGGGCAGCCGTGCGAGACCTGCCTTCTACTTGCCCACGCAGTACAAATTCCGCGTCGTGCGGATGAACAGTTGCCCGTGCGCCGCGACGATCGACGAGCGGACCACTTCTCCGCCGTGGGGCTCGTCCATGGGGATC
>DATLAN010000223.1:0-7569 GCA_035527455.1 Thermoguttaceae bacterium | reverse complement strand
CCTCTATTGCCTCTTGACCCACACGTGCGGCTTGACCATCGCGGCGCTGATCCTGCCCCATGTCCCGTGGCGCCGCGAAAGCCGGCTGGCGGCGGCAGCGTCGGCCGTCGGCCTGACCCTGTTGATCGGCGGGCAAGTGTTCTTCCCGCCGAAACTCCACGTAGAATCGCTCGGCGACGTGGTGCAGAACGGCGCGACGCCCGGCGCGCCCGATGGCCCGGTTGCCTCTGACCCGAACTCGGCTGCCAATCCCGGCGGAACGCCCATGCCGCCTGAAACCGGTTGGCCGAGCGCCGGCGATCCGGCGATCGTGGCGGGCAAGCTCGTCCTCAATCCCCGCAACCATCCCATCGTCGGCGATCCCGACGCGCCGCACGTGGTGGTCAAGCTGTTCGACTATACCTGCAAGCATTGCCGCCGATTGCACGGTTTTCTGGAGGAGGCCCGGCAGCGCTACGGGGACCAACTGGCCGTGGTCGTGCTGCCCGTGCCGATGAACACGGACTGCAACCAGTTCGTCGGTTTCACGCACGAGGACCACAAGAACGCCTGCCATTACGCGAAGCTGGCGTTGGCCGTATGGCGGATCGACCGCGGCAAGTTCGAGGCGTATCACCACTGGCTGCTGGAGTCGACTCGCCCTCCGCCGGTCTTCGACGCCACGATCCGCGCCGAGGAACTCGTCGGGCGCGAGGCGCTGGAGCAGGCCCGCGACGGAGCCGAGGTGGCCCAAGCGATCGAATACTACACCCGTCTCTACGGCCAACTCCGCGGCGCGATTCCCAAGTTGATCCTGGCCAACGAGCATGTGACCAAAGGCGAGGCCGAAGAAGCCCAAGAGATCTTCGACCTGATCGAGCAGTATCTGGGCATCGAGCCCGTCGAGCGGTGAGACGCCGGTACCGCCAATTCGTCCTTGATCATCCCCCGACGGCGCACCAGACTTCAGCCCGGATTATTCACAGGGTTGTAGCCACGTTCGCCAGAACGTGGAGCGTGCCCAAGGGTTACGACCACGTTCTGGCGAACGTGGCTACGACAGTGCGACCACGTTCTGGCGAACGTGGCTACGACAGTTCATGGCCGGTCCCCGAGGAACAGCGGGCGGATGTGCCGCTCGTAGAGGTTTTCGGTCACGTTGTCGGCAATCACGTCGGCGTGCTTCTCGAGCGCATCGGTGAAACGGCCGCCCATCTCCGCGGCCACCTTGCAGCCGACGTGCAGCAACTGGCGAACGAACGGATTGTAGCCCTCGCAGGCCGGGTCGTGACGCACGAGCGCGGCGAAGGCCTCGCCGGTCAGCGAATCGACCGTCTCGGCCGAAGGCAATCGGGCGGGGTCGATGCCGATCACGGAAGCGTACGGCGTACACAGTTCGTCGCGGCGGGAGAGCGCGATCCGGTAGATTTCCCTGGCGACCGCAAGCCCGTCGCCGCCGGCGGCGGCCAACCCGATCAATTCCTCCAGCCACGTCGTGCCGGCCGTTTTCAGGTGGACCCCCGCGTCGAACTTCTGCAGGGCCTTGTACATCGGCTGGTAGAGCGAGAACTTGTCGCTGCCGGAGTGGACGCTCAGCTTGAGGTTTTCCGGCAGGCCGAAGAAATGGACGGCGAAGGCGATCACGGCCAGGTTTTCCTCGAACTCCCCGCGGAACCGCCGCACGTTGCCGATGTAATCGATGCCCTTGTTGAACCGGCCGGTGAACCGCGGCGCGACGGTCTGGACGGGAATCCCCTCGTCGGCCACGGCCGCCAGGATGAACAGCAGCTCCAGCGGCGTCTGGGGCCGGTCGGCCTCGTCGACCGAAATCTCGACGACCAGCGCGTCGGTGCCCTTGATCTCGACGATGTGGCGATAGATCCGCCCGGCTTCCTTGACGGCCGAAAGGAAGGTCCTCGCCACGCCCACCAGCGTCTTCATCGAGACACTCAACAGCCGATTGATGCCCGGCACCTGCACGCGGCCGATGTACTGCTTGTACTTCTCCACGAAGCGGGTCAAATCCTTCGCGCGGGGATCGACGCCGATGTAGTCGGCCACGTCGAGGGTAAAGAAGTCGCTCGACTCGATGAACGCGTCGACCGTGTCCAGGTTGACGTGATCGGCGTCCACGAAATAGGCGTCGGTCCAATCTCGGGCGGCAACGGCCGCGTCCGCCTCGCGGCGGACGTCCTCCGGCCGGCTGCCGGTGATCGCGTGCTCGCGGTACGACTTGTTCCACACCGGCGCGATCGAACAATTCCGCCGCCGGGCGCGGATCAGGGCGTCGAGCTGTGCCGGCCCTTGATGGGCGAAACGGTCCCCCATTCCGATGGAATACTTCGGCAGTCGCATCGCAATGCACTCCAGAGGGCCATGCCCACCGAACACCATCATAATGCGATTGGAGGAAGGTTCAAGACCGGAATTGCATAGTAGCCCCTACCAACCGCGCACGTCGTCGGCCAACGCCCCGAAACCGCCGGGGAAGAGCTTTTCGAGCCAGGGCGCTATCTCCGCTTCGTCAGCCGGGCGGAGGCGAACTGGTGGTCGGCCGTGAACATGCGGCGGTAGCCGAGCAGCACGACGCTGAAGGTGCCCAGCGAGGTGCCGGCGGCGATCAGGAACATGATCACGATCTGGTAACGCACCGCCTGGACGGGAGGCACCCCGGCGAGCAGTTGGCCGGTCATCATCCCCGGCAGGCTGACCAGCCCAACCACCATCATCGAGTTGATGATCGGGATCATGCCCGTGCGGATGGCCTCCTGGATCGGCCCGCGGGCGGCCTCCCACCGGGTGGCGCCCAGGGCCAGCAGCGTCTCGACGTGCCGGCGTTTGGTGGCCAGTTCTTCGCCCAGCCGGTTCAACCCCAGCGAGATCCCGTTGAGCGTATTGCCCAGGATCATGCCCAGCAGCGGGATCGCGTATTGCGGATCGTACCACGGCTGTTCTCCGCGTTGGACTTGAACCACGGCGAACAGGGCCACGGCGGTGATCAGCCAGGAGCTTGCCCACATCGAGATGATACTGTCCAGCCGGATGCCCCGATAGCGGTGGCCGGTGCGATCGACCGCGGCAAATCCGGCGATCAGGGTCATCGCTCCCATCATGCCGACCACGAAAAGCGACGACCGCTCCGGGGCAAAGATCCACCACAACACCAGCCCGACCAGCAGAAGCTGGACCACCGTGCGCAGCGCGGCCAGCAGCAACCGCCGCTGCAGGCCCAGTTGCAGCACCAGCGAGATGACGCTGCAAATGACGATCAGCGACGCCGCGATCGCCAATTGCGGGAAGTCCAGTTCAAGGTATTCCGTTCGCATCGGCGATCCTCCCGTTCTCGATGTGTACGATCCTCTCGCCCACGCGTGTGGCCTGCCCGGCGTGGTGGGTCACCCAGACGGTTGCCCGCCGGTCGGGCAGTTCTTCGACCCAGTTTCGCAACAGGCCCTCGACGGCCGCGACCGTGGGCGGATCGAGCGCGGCGGTCGGTTCATCCAGCAGCAACACGGCCGGATCGAGTTGCAGCGCCCGCAACAGGGCCGCGATCTGACTCTCGCCGCCGGACAACTCGCCGACCGGCTTGCCCAGGAACGACGCGTCGCGACGGAGTCCTTCCAACCAGCCGACGATCCGGTCCCGGTCAAACCGCCGCCGGCAATGTACCCGTAGCGAGAACGGCCGCCGCAGCGCCGCCTCAACCGTCGCCTCGATCAGGGCGGGCCGCTGGTGCAGGTAGACGACCCGGCGGCGAAAGTCGGGCACTTCGTTGCCCCGGACCGGCCGGCCCTGCCAAGAAACGTCGCCGTCGTCGAGCGGATCCAACAGCGCCAGCGCCCTCAGGAGCAACGTCTTGCCCGATCCCGACGGTCCGCTGATCGACAACCGAGCCCCGGCGCGAATCTCCAGCGACACGTGGTCCAAGAGCCACTGTCGCCCGTCGGGATGCCGCCGGGCGACGTTTCGAGCCTGTATCAGAGGAAAGTCGGCAGACATGAAAAGTATGGTGACCGTCCCCGCGGGATTCGCCGCAAATTGTTAGCCGCAAATTGGGTTCTTCAGAATATTTTCGGGTACAGACGCGTCTCTACGTCATTGGTCCTGCAAAAAGGACTCCGTTCCGGATATGCCTAACCTCTTTACGACAAGCGGGTATGGGCAAACGCGAGAAGGCGTCCAGAATGTCCACGAAGGGAATCGTGCAGTCTATGGTCGAGGGAGTCAAGAGCATTTTGGCGAAAGCGGAGGGCGTTCAGCCAGAAAACCGAACTGACGCACAACCCGCCGCATCTTGGCGTCAATCGCATTCCACGCGGCCGCTTGCATTCTTGTCAAGGAGCGTACCGTGCTTGACTTCTCCACTGCCCGAACGCAACTCGTTTGGACCCTGGCGCTGACGATGGTCATTGGGGACTTTGCTTCCCAGGCGTCGGCCGCGGGACCGTCGGCCCCCGGACTGCACGAGGTGGTCGTTTACAGCCCGGGAACGCACGAGCGCGAATTGCCGGGGATCCGATTCGAACCGGTGGAACGCGGCAACGGCCCAAGGTTCCGCCCACCGTACACGTCCACCGCTACTACTATAGTGGCGACAGGGAAATCCCCTTGTGTCCTATTCCCGATTCAGACGGGCAAGGGCGGCTTCGGGATCGACCCAACAACCCCGAAGGAGTAGATTTTACGGTTGATCTTCTTCACCCACTGCCCGCTGGGGTGAGCGAACATCGGGAAGCCTTTGTAAGGCTTCTCCGGTTTCTTTCGGGCTTTCGATACGGTAGAATTGGTCACGTCGGCTACTCCTTTCTGAATGAGCTAGTAGTCGGCCGAAACCCGCTCGCCATTATCGGGCGGGTTTCCTCCTTGTGGTGCTAGACGTTTGGGAATGGAGTAGTAAATGGAGTAGTCGAGAAAATTCAAGCCAGAGACGGCAAGACGTAACCCATTGGCAATAAAAGACTTAGAGGCTGTAGCTCAGTTGGTAGAGCAACGGACTTTTAATCCGTAGGTCTGGGGTTCGAGCCCCCACAGCCTCACTACTGCAAAGAACAGCCCCACAGCGACTTACGGCGAGCCGTCGCGGGGCTGTTTTCGTGCCCGGGGGGCCTGACACGCAATAAACACTCAATCGTCGTTTCGCAGGAAGTCCGGGACGTAGAGCTTGTCGACCGCGGCGTCGATCTGCCGGGCCATGTTGACGTAGCGTTTCGTGGTCGAGTAGCTCTTGTGCCTCATGAGGGCCTGTAGGGCGTCGGGGGTGAGCTTCGGCGCGTTGAGGGTGGGCAATTTCCCGGCG
Source organism: Thermoguttaceae bacterium (assembly GCA_035527455.1). GTDB lineage: Bacteria > Planctomycetota > Planctomycetia > Pirellulales > Thermoguttaceae > DATLAN01. The sequence goes on along the minus strand of DATLAN010000223.1, from coordinate 2,294 downwards.
GAGGTCATGGAAGCCGTAGACGTGGCAGGCGGGCGTATGGATGTGGTTCTCTCGGCAGGGCAGGTGAACGCCGGCCGTTTCCTGGATGGCGTGGAAGTCCAGCCATAGGGTCCGCTCGTGATGCGGCCAGTAGAAGACCAGCGGGCAGTCGATCGCCCCATCGGCAATTCGCCGAAGATGTTCGACCACCACGGGGTGGAGGGAAGCCACGTCGTCTCGCCTGCCCTTGTTGTCCCCGTACCGGGTGATGGCCGTTCCCTTGTCCAAGGAAAGATCATCCCATCGCAACGCGAGCGGTTCGGACACCCGCCAGCCCGTCATGTAGGTGAAGACCAGTAACGCCTTCCACCAGTCGGCCGCGCTGTAGGGTTGATCTGCCGGCCGGACGGCCTTATCGCATGCCTCATAGATGGCTGCGAAGTCCTCGGGGGTAACGTAGGTCGGAAGCTTTTGGGGTTCCTTCAGCATGCGGAACCGGGGGACCACGGCCAGATAGCCCCAGTCGTGCGCAACCCGCAAGACCACCTTCAGGTGGCGGAGTTCTTTGTTGACGGTGGCGGGCGAGACGGTCGACTTCGCTTTGCGGCCCCCTTCCACCCGGCGCTTAGCGATATATCCGTCAACCGTCGCGGTCTTGATGGCCTTCATTCTCTTCGGCGAGACAAGCCGCTCAAAGTGTTTCATGCAAAGCAGAGTCTCTCGGCGGCTCCCCGGCTCCATGCCCGGCGTAATCTTCTCTTCGTATTCCTTCCGGAAGTCCGCCCACGTCTTGTTGGAGTCGTTCGTGACGATCCCCGCGGCCAGCTCGCCTTCTTTCTTCCGGCGGAACTTCTCAGCCATCGACTTGCTGCCGATCTTCTTAGATCGGCGCTTGCCCTCGGAGTTTAGCCACCCGACCGACCACGGGCATTTATCCTCCCCCAGCTTTGCTTTCTGCCGGGTGTCCTGAAAAAGCCAAGCACGCATGGTGATGTTCCTTTCTCGCAAAGCGCCCCGACCCGGCGCCCGGTTGCGAGTCCGAACGCGACGGCAGGGCAAAGGTTGTCGGTTGACGCTCTCGATTCTCTCCATTGCCCGGCTGTCAGTCCAGCCGGTTTCAGTCGGAATAGCGGTCTTCCAGAGCGAGCCAGCCGTCGTATCCGGAATCTTCGTCGTCTGGGAATTCCACGAAGAAGCCACGATGCGTGGTGCCACGGCCTTCCAGGGTCGCGAGGTTCATCTCATACTCTTCTTCCGCGTAGTTGCAGTGGCCGATGGTGTCTAGTTGATCGTCCACGGCGTCCTGAACCGGAAACCCCAGTTTCAACAGGGGCCAGAGCAGGACCAGCTTCACCCGCGCCCATCTTCTGCCACGGGCAAAATTTCGGAGTGCGCGGGTAATTCGCTCTCGCTCGGCCTGCTGTCGTTCAGGTGACCAGGGACCGAGGATCTTCCTGAGTTCTTCTTGATGGGACATCTTCATGGGTTCCTTTCTGAAGTACACCGCCCGGCGGGCCCGGCTGTCAGTCCAGGCCCAGCCGACGTGACAAAGGGTATCCCGCTATTGCCGCTTGTGCGGGCTCTGATCCTTGGCCCGCTTTGGTCTCGTCAACCGCATCTCGAAGAACTCTGCCAACTTGTCGGCCGTCGAGATGTACATATCCCGCTCCTCGGTAATGAACCGCTGAAGAATCGACTGAGCCACTCCGGTGTCGCGGGCCACGGCGTAGACAGAGCCGTAATCCCGGATGGCCTTCCTGAGTTGTTCGGATAGCGTCATGCTTTCCCTCCGGTGATGCCTGGGTATTTGTCTATTGTACCCGTATCGGCAACTGCTGACAAGTAGGTGGAGAAGAGATTTGCGAGCTTGCACAGTGGACACGGGGGGATAACTACCCCGTTCTTTTGCAAACTGCCCAAGTTTCGCGAAGTCGCGTAAAGTATCTAGTGAAAATGAAGACTCACCGACACTCCCTTCTGGAATGCGTGCAAAGATGCGCCCGGCCGACATGGTTCCTATTTCGTCGCGATCCAGCGATTCGCCCTACTCGTGAATCTCGCGCCCAGAAACCCACTCGCATCTGTTCGGCCATCCTTCGGCAACCTCCAGCTCAGCTTCCGCAAGGATCTCCTCCTTGACATATCGTCGAAACGACCTCACCGACGAGAAAAAACGGAACCCGGCCTGACTCGCAGCCTCTTCGACTTCTTCCCCCTCGCCAATCAGCACGGCGACAGGCTGGCTAAGCCCCTCTTGCAGTCCGTCTGGCCAGGCGAGATCGAGAATCGCCATGACGTCACCCGACTCTTCATCC
>DATLAN010000222.1:0-22368 GCA_035527455.1 Thermoguttaceae bacterium | reverse complement strand
TTCGGCCACGCCGGGGTCGTCCAATCGGGATGCACGCCCCGGAGGTTGGGGAAGTTGGCCGGGTCCATCACGTCCTGGAAGATGTCGTAGCGGCTGGTCAACACGCCCATCTCGTTGAGCGCGCGGAGCGTCTCCGGGTCGAGGCGATGGCTCCAGAGGATCCGTCGGACGCCGGCCGACTGCAACTCGCGGCAGATGCCCACCGCGTCGCCGTCCCAGCACCAGACGTTCACGGCGCCGACCAGCAGATCGACGTTTGGGTTCTCGGCACGCTTCTGGGCCAGCGTCTTCAGCCGTCCGATCGCTTGGGCGTATTGCCGGTAACGCTTGCACATGGCCACGTAGCCGCCGTCGTCGAAGAAGACGTATCGCAGCCGCCGGGCGGAACCGAAGCGGCCCTTCTGCGGCACCCACTCCGGTGTGAGGTGCAAGAGCCCGTCGCGGCGAAACATCCGCACGCCGGCGTCGTCGGGCGTCTCGACCAGCGTCATCGCCCCGCGCCGCGCGTCCGTCTGCCCGTACCATCCCATGCACAGACCGTGGCCGCCGTAGAGATGGTAATACGCCGGCGAAATGCTCGCGTCGCCGGCCGGATACGAGATGCCTTCGTTCATGGGCATGACGAGAAAGTCGGCCTTGTCGCTGACCAGCGGATGCGGAAACACGAGCGCCCCGCTCAGTTCGCCTTCGGCCGTCAACTCCACGACGATCTCCGGCTGTTGCGGGTCCAGGCGGAACATCGCGGTGATCGGCAGCATGTTGGCCGTTTCCAGCAGACGCAACTCGAAGCCGTCGTCGATCGGTTTGGCCTCCAGCACCACGACCGGCCGCTGGACCTGTTGCGTCCATCGGTGGTTGTTGCGGCGATCGACGACCCTCAGCGTGCCGTCGGCCACCTGGAGCGTGACGTCGAGCAGCTTGTTGGACGCCTGCAACGTCGCAGGCAGATCCTTCCCTCGCAGATCGTCCACGCTGCCTTCCCGCCGCCATTGGGCGTCATCCAGCCACACGGTCGCCGGTCCATCGCCGATCCAGCGCGGCAGCATGGTCTTGGTGCCCGGCGGAACGATGAACCGGCAACGGAGCAACTGCCAATCGTCGCCGGCTTCGGCCGTTTGCCCGGCGAAGGCCCAATCGGTCACTTGGCCGTCGCCGTCTCGCGGGGTCACGCACAGGGTCGTGCGGCCTTCTCCGCGAACGCGGACCCAACCGCTCAGTTCGTAGATCTGTCCCGGCTCGACCTCTCGGGCCTGCTGTTGCGAAAGGCTCCAATCCTCCCGGGCCCGATGCTCGATCCGCACGGCTCGACTGCCGCCGTGGCACACGTCGCCGTCCAATTCCATCTTCCCGCCGGGCGACCTCGTCCACAGTTCGGTCCATCCGGCCAACCCCTGCTCGAAGCCGCCGTTGACCAGCAGGTTTTCATCGGCAGGAGCGGTCGTAGGCGTCAAGAGAATGACGATTACCGCCGATAAGGATTTCATCGTCGCATTCCTCCATGTGTCCTCGTACCGGACATTACCGGAAGACCTTCGCAGCAAGAGGTCTCGCCGGGCTGAACTACGGCGATTATAGGTGTTCCGCGTGATCCCCACAATGGTACGAGCGTAGTGGTTTCTGCGCCGGGATGAACCCGGCGGCTCGCTCCTTTCGCGCCGGGATGAGTTCGGCGGCTCGCTCCTTGCGGCCGGCTCCCCCTTTCGCTTTGCGTGGCCGATGCTACAATCAGTCGGAAACCCCTTTGCCCGCAGAACGTCGGGGACTCCCACCGTGAACCTACTGCTGCTGTGCCGACTGCTGGGCCTGGTGGCCATGCTGATCGGCGGGTCGATGGCCTTCAGCCTGCCTTGGGCGTGGCTGGCGCCGGACGCCCGGTGGACCCACGAACGTGCCGGCTTCTTCGCGCTCTTGGGTTCGATGGCGATTTGTTTCGCCGTGGGGGCCCTGCTGGGGTATCTCGGCCGCCGCGGCGACGGACAACTCTTCCGCAAAGAGGCCATGGCCGTGGTCGGCTTGAGTTGGATCCTGGCCACGGTGCTCGGCGCATTCCCGTTCGTGTTGAGCGACACCCAGCGCGGGCCGGATATGCCGATGTCCTTCGTCGACGCGATGTTCGAGTCGCAATCCGGCTTCAGCACGACCGGGGCCACCGTGCTGACCGACCTGGAAGTACACGAAGATTCCGACCGGCCGCCGCTGGTCCCGCGATGCATCCTCTTCTGGCGTTCCAGCACGCACTTCCTCGGCGGCCTGGGGATCATCGTGTTGTTCGTGGCGATCCTGGGACAGGGTTCGGCCGGCAAGGCGTTGATGCGGGCGGAGATGCCCGGCCCCGGACAAGCGTCGCCTCAAACCCGCATGCAACATACGGCCTGGGTCTTGTTCCTGCTCTACGCGGGACTGAACGCAGCTTTGACGCTGCTGCTGTTGATCGAGGGCCTCAATCCCTTCGACGCGCTGTGCCACGCCTTCGGCACGATGGCCACCGGGGGTTTCAGCACCTACAACGACAGCGTCGGCCACTTCGGCCCGACCGTGCAGATGACGATCGTCCTGTTCATGCTCCTGGCCGGCACGAACTTCATGCTGATGTATTGGGTGGCGATCCTGCGGCCGAAACGCATGCTGGCCGACGTCGAATGGCGGGCTTACATCGGCGTGATCCTGGTGGTCACCGTGTTGGTGGTCGCCATCGGGCTGTACTGCGGCGACTTCGGGTCCTTCAGCGGCATGTCGGCCACGGCAGCACAGAAGGAAGCGGCTCTCGAAGAAGCGGACGACAAGAACGAGGGCGGCGGGCCGCCCGTGGCGACGGCCGTCCGCCACGGCCTGTTCCAGGTCGTCTCGATCATGACGACCACCGGTTTCTGCACCGACAACTTCGACCTCTGGAACAGCTTCGGCCGGGGCGTGCTGCTGATCTTGATGTTCGTGGGTGGATGCGCCGGCAGCACGGGCGGAGGGCTGAAGGTGATTCGCCATATCCTCTTCTTCAAGATCCTCCGGCTGGAGGTCGAACACGCCTTCCGCCCCAGCGTGGTCCGCCCCTTGCGCCTGGCCGGCAAACCGGTCGAAGACCAGGAACTCCGCCGCAACATCCTGGTCTACTTCGGGCTGATCCTGGCCATCTTCGTGCTCAGTTGGCTGTTCACGATCACCTTCGAGCCCGACGACACGTGGACCCGCGAAGGGCACCAGGTCGAACACAAGCTGATCGACGCCGCCGGTTGCGTGGCCGCCACCTTGAACAACATCGGCCCGGGCTTGGGCGTGATCGGCGCCACGAAGAGCTATACGCACTTTCGCTGGTACACCAAGATCCTCTTCATCTGGCTGATGATGATCGGCCGGCTGGAGATCTTCGTGATCCTGGTGATCTTCATCCCCAGGTTCTGGCGGACGCAATAGGGGCGACTACGGCCGGGCGAACACCCACGCGATCACCTCTTCCGCGCGCATGGCCCGATCCCAGGCGTTGTGGCCGCCCTGCTTGAACTGCGTGTAGCGGATCTTGCCGTCGGCCGACATGGAAACGGTCTTCTCGTCGTCGTCGTGAACCGTCGGTGATTCGCCCCGGACCTTCATCAGCGCCTGGAACATCTCCTGCGATCCGCGCACCGGCACGGTGTTGTCGTCGGCACTGTGGAAGATCCAGATCTTCATGTCCTTGATCCGCGCGGCCTTGTCGGGATCGCCGCCGCCGCAGATCGGAATGGCCGACGCGAACTTCTCCGGATAGCGAGCGATCACGTCCCACGTGCCGTACCCGCCCATCGACGCGCCCAGGACGTGCAGGCTGCCGGCGTCGATCGGGTGTTGCCGAAGAACCACGTCCAGCAGTTCCATGAGCACGGCGACCGACGGGGCCGGCGTTTCGGGCTGGACGTGCGAGCCGGTGCCGGCCCCGCGCGGCGAGACCCAGTTCTCGCCCTGGATAGCCACCGGCCGCAGCACGAAACAGGGGTGCTGCCGTTGATGGGCCTCTTGATAGAACGCGTCGGTCGGCATGTTGGGCCCGCCCACCCCGTTCGCTTTCAGCCCGCCGTGCAGCCAGAGGACCAGCGGATATTTCCGGCCGGGCTCGACCTCGGCCGGGCTGAACAGGTAGAAGTGGATCGTATCGCCCGTGCTGCCGACGAACGGTTGCCGGTCCGTCCACCCGGCGTGGGATGTGGACGACGTGCCCAGGGCGAGAGCGAAGCAGGCGATCAGCAACAGAAGGGTAAAGAGCGTGTGTTTGGTCGAACGCATGGGAAACTCCTTTCGGTCGGCTTGTACGGATGATACCATGGTTTGTACGGATGATACCATGGTGCATGACGAACGTCGGTTTTTCAAGACGTTTAGCGGGCGGGCTTGCCCGCCGTTGTGGGGATGGCGTTTCTCTACCGAAGCAACGGCGGGCAAGCCCGCCCGCTAAACGCCCCAACTTGCAAAGGAGATGCCATGACCAGACTGAGCTTGATCGGTTTACTCGCGGCCGTGATCGGCGACGTTGCCGTGGCTGAGGATGAAGCGGCTTCGACGGTCTGCCCGTTGCCGCACGGGAAATGGGAGGTGATCGCCGAACTGAGCGACGAGTTCCGGGCCGATCGTTTGGACGACGAAAAATGGCATCCGAACAATCCGACCTGGAAGGGACGACAGCCCGGCTTCTTCTCGAAGGACAACGTGACGGTCGGCGACGGCCAACTGCACTTGAGGGCCAAGGCCGAGAATCTCCCCGATCTGCCCGAGGGATACCACACGTTCACCACGGCGGCGGTGAAGAGCAAGGCCAAGGTGCTTTACGGCTACTTCGAGATCAAGTGCCGGCCGATGGACTCGCGGGCGTCCAGCGCGTTCTGGTTCTACGCCCAGGAGCCGGACCGGTGGACGGAGATCGACGTGTTCGAGATCGGCGGCGGGGCACCGAAGCACGAGAGGGCGGTGCATATGAACGCCCACGTGTTTCGGACTCCCGAGGACGGCAACAACCACTGGAACAAAGGCAGCACGTGGGAAGCCCCGTTTCGGCTGGCCGACGGCTTTCACACGTACGGCCTGGAGTGGAACAAGGACGAGTTGAAGTACTACGTCGACGGCAAGGTCGTTCGCAGCATGCAGAACACGCATTGGCATCAGCCGCTGCACATGAACTTCGACAGCGAAACGATGCCCGACTGGTTCGGCCTGCCCGAGGTGGAGAACCTGCCGTCGACGTTCAGCATCGAGTACGTGCGTTCCTGGCGCTCCCCATAAAGCCGCGACCGCTGGTCGCGCCCTAAAAAGCCGCGACCGCGGGTCGCGCCCATGCCGTCCGGGTCGCGCCCATGCGGTCCGGCGGTAATTTGGCCGTGCGGCCCCTTGAAAAACATTGCCCGACAACGACTTGCGGCATAACGGCGTAATGCCGATTCTCCGGGCCACGGCGTGACAACCGGGGGGAGCTGTCCGAAAACCCCTTGTCTGGCCGGGAGCATGCGGTATAATTTCCGGAGTTCGTCTGGCGTGCTGCGCCGGTTTGGGAGTTACTCTTGGCCCCTTTTTCGCGAAAAGGAGATCCTATGAGCTACGTCGACAACTACCGGAACCCGATGGGTGTGTTTGCGGCCCAGGCCGCCGCGGGCGAGCGAACCGACTTCATCACCAAGACCTACCTGCACCTGGCCGGCGCGATCGGTCTGTTCGTCATCCTCGAAGCCGTGTTGCTGAGCCTGCCCGGGATCGAGATTCTGGTGGGCACAATGTTAGGCGGACGGTTTAGCTGGCTGATTGTGATAGGGTTGTTCATGGTCGTCAGCTACATTGCGGAAAGCTGGGCCCGATCTGCCGTCAGCCCGGGTATGCAGTATGCGGGCCTCGGACTGTACGTGGCTGCCGAGGCGATCATTTTTGTGCCGCTGCTCTACATCGCCAAAACGGTTTATCCCGGTGCTATCACCTCGGCCGCGGTTGCGACCCTTGCCCTGTTCGGGGCCCTGACGGCCGCCGTCTTCATAACCCGAAAGGATTTCTCTTTCCTGCGAGGCATACTGTTCTTCGGCATGCTCGCGGCGATGGGGCTGATCCTGGTTTCGGTTCTTTTCAACTTCGCGTTGGGAGCCATCTTCATTTACGCGGTGATCGCGTTGGCCTGCGGCTACATCCTCTATCATACGTCGAACGTGCTGCACCATTACCGAATCGGCCAGCACGTCGCTGCGTCGCTGGCCCTGTTCGCTTCGGTGGCCCTGTTGTTCTGGTATATCCTACTGTTGTTCATGTCGCGGGATTGACGGCGGGGTCGCCTCCTGTTCCATTTCTGACTGGTTCCATTTCAGACTGGGCGTGACCGCGCTTCGCTAAGTGCTTGCGCTAGAATAACTTGTCCGCTTTTTTGGCGAGGGTGGCACGCCCTGAGGAACGAAGGGCGTGGTTTGGCAGGTTTTCCACGCCCTTCGTTCCTCAGGGCGTGCCACCCCATTGAACAAGTTGTTCTTGCGCGGCCGCTAACTCCCCAGCGGCGGCTCGGCGGCGGCAAGAGTTGCGTAGCATGTAGCCGCCACACGCGTGTCGTCGTCACGCGACAAGAACAGCCCTCGCACTCGGGCACGAAGGAGCACGCCCTTCTCTATAGATTCCGTGAACAGGCGGTGACGCACGTGGACCGTCTCGCAGTCCTCTCCGCTGCCGGTGAGTTCGGCGCGGCGAAAATCGGCCGGGTGGACCATCTCGGCGTAACTCAGATCGGTGCCCACGAGGCGGAACAGCAGACAGGGGGAACCGTCGGCCGGCTCAACGGTCGAGACCCGGCCGGGCGAAAGGGGCAACGTCTGGTACTCGCCCGACGTCACGTCCCGCAGATGCAGCGTCTCTTCCGCCGCCAGCCGGCTTCGCGCGGACAACTCGGGACACCCATCCAAGAGGTGCGTCTGCACCGAGACGACCAGTTCCACGCCGATAAGAAACTCTTCGGTCGGATTGGCCCTGAGCACTCGCCATGACGCATCGACCCGCAGCGGCCGATTCGGCGCCTCCTCGTACGCGGCAACCAACTGCGAACCGCGAACGTGGGCTTCCGGCAAGAGCACTTCTTCGGCGGCCGTAAGCCGATCGGTGGCGATTCCCAAGAGCCGGGTCTCGGCCAGCGTGTCCGAGCCGAGGTGAATCTCACTCAGCCCTTCCTGCGGCCGACCCAGATCGACCATCGCCGAAAGGCGGCCGAACTGCAGCCAGGCCGTACACCGTTTCCGCTTGGTGTCGTTTTCCAACCGCCAGACCGATCCGTCCATCAGTGGTCTCGCTTCGGTTTGCCCGTCAATAGAAAAACCCCGCCGCTCGCAATGCAAGCGAAACGGCGGGGCCGGAACAGAGAAGAGGCCGAACCGAGTATGAATGCTCCGTTATGATAACCGAAGAATCGCAAAAGCCAAGTCACGCAGGAAGGTAATGGGCATATTCCGCATCAATACCGGAACACTTCCTTCCCTCTACCCTTTGATGATACCAACTTCTCCCGACATGTCCAGTGTCGAACCGGCAAAAACATGGGTTCATCGAGGATTTTTCTGCGGTTAACACTCAAGAGGGGTTTTGACGAGTTGCAGCCAACCCGCGAGCCCTTATAATGGGGAGCGTATCTCCTGAAGATCCGACTACAAGGAACGTAATGTCTGAATACACAAAGATTTGCGAACAGGCGGTCCGTGCCGGGGGGGCCGAGGTGCTGGATTGGATCGAGCGATTCGACGTTCGAGAAAAGGGCCCGGCCGACCTGGTGACCCAGGCCGATCTGGCTTCCCAGGAGACGATTCGCCGAACCGTTCTCGAGGCATTTCCTCAACACAGCCTGTTGGGAGAGGAAGACGAGGGGACGAAACGTCCCGCCGATCGCACCGAATATCGATGGATCGCCGATCCCCTGGACGGCACCACGAACTACGTGCACCGGGTGCCGCATTTCTGCGTTTCGCTGGCGTTGGAGCGCAGCGGCGAGTTGCTCACCGGCGCGGTCTTCGACCCGATGCGCGACGAATGTTTCACGGCGACCGCCGGCGAAGGGGCCTTCCTGAACGGCCGGCCGATCCACGCGAGCAACGTGATCGATCTGGGCAACACCTTGGCGGCCGTGGGTTTTCCGCCGCGCTGCCGCCGGGATTCGCTCGATCTGCTGGTTTTCCTCGAAGCGATGACCGTCTGCCAGGCGATCCGCCGCACCGGCTCCAGCGCGCTGAATCTCTGCTATTTGGCCGCCGGACGGTTCGACGTGTACTGGTCGTTCTCCACCAAGATCTGGGACATGGCCGCCGGCGCGTTGATCGTTCGCGAGGCGGGCGGGATCGTCACCGGGACCGACGGCGGCTCGTTGGTGCTCGACACGGGCCATTTCCTGGCGGCCGCCAACGAGCCGTTGCACGCTCAACTTCGGGCGATGGTGGCTCGGGCCCGAAAGAGTTCGCCCGAAGGGTCGAGTTGATACTCGTCCCCCCCGCACAATCGGGAATATGGACAAACGGTTGCGTGAAAGTCGTGAGTCCTGAACCCTGTGCATTTCGGATTTCGGTCGCTGTCGCAGGCCAGCCGGAAGTGTCATTCGACTCCTCCTCCCTGGGGGTGACACGGTCGAGATTATCGGGTTTTATGCTTTATTCTGCCTCGTCGTCCAGCTAAACTGGAAATATTGCTTTTCTGGCTCTTTCCCTTCTGAGCCGTACGAGCGTTAAAATGGGTGCGCCTGCTAAGGTCTACCGGCGGGTCGGCTGGAGATAAGGCTTTGTCCAGGAACATGCTGCTGTCAGCGGCGGGGGCTATTCTCCCCTTGCTCTTGTGGTCCTGTCTGGCTTGCGGCCAGAACGGTGGCGCCCCCGGTTCGTCCCCAAGTGGAACCGCGTCTGCGCCCGACCCTTCGGAGTCCGGTACGCCGCGGATCGAAGAATCCCCGCTGGTGATCAAGTACGTCCGAGACAAGGCCGGCAAGCTCGTGCCCTTCTTCAATCTGACGTACGAGGAAATCGAGGAGCTGCTGGACATCAAACACGGGATCGCCCAGCGGAGCCAGCCACCGAGCTACAACGTCCAGCGGGTATCGGCAACAGGTAAGGCCGAGGCGAAGCACGTGGAGCTGACGGTCGTGGTCGAGGTACTCCTGCGGCGCAACGACTGGGTTCGCGTGCCTTTGCGCTTCGACGGGGCCATTCTGCGAGAACCGGCCGAATACGGGGGAACCGACGAAGGTTTCGTGGAATTGGGAGAGGACGGCGAGGGATACGTGGGGTGGATTCGCGGCGAGATGGAGAAAGCCCACTCGTTGACGCTGAAGCTGCTGATGCCGCTGGCCGGCACCGCCGAGCAACCGCGGCTGCGACTGCTGATGCCCAAGGCCGCCGTTTCGGAACTGACCGTGGAAGTGCCGATGGACGACGCCGTGGGCCAGGTCTTGGAACCTGCCGTGCTGGAACCGCCCTCGAGAGGCAATGGAAAGACGACGTTCACGGTCCACGGACGCGGCGGTGATCTGGAATTGAACTGGCACAAGCCCGACGATATGCCCGCCGAAACGCCTTCGGTGCTGGAAGCCGAGGCGACGGTTCTGGTCCGCATCGACAACCGCAGCGTCGATACCGAGGCGACCCTTTCGGTCCGCGGCTTTGGCGCTCCGTTCGATTGGTTCCCGGTCCGTCTGCCGCCGGGCGCCCGACTGGTCGAGGGAAACTACACCGGGTACAGCGTCACGCCGCCGGCAAGGGAGAAGGATCAGGTCGAGGTCCGGTTGGAGGAGAAGACGAACGGTCCGATCGCCATCCGCCTCTTGACGACGCGGCCCTGCAATCCGGCCGACCCGGGCGAGTGGTTCGAGTTGGCCGGTTTCGAGGTAGTCGACGCGGTGCGGCAATCCGGACAGGTTGCCATTGCGGCGGTCGGCCAGTGGGAGGTCCAGTGGCGCGGCACGCAAGGGATGCGGCAGATCGAGATCGATCAACTCGTCGACACGCTGCGCCACGAAGACGTGGTTGCGGGGTTCGAGTTCTTTGCGCCCGGGGCCTCGCTGTCGGCCCAACGGGTGCCTCGCGTGTCGCGTATCAGCGTCGAACCGGTGTACGTGCTGATGATCGGTCCGGAAGAAATCCAGCTCGAGGCGACGCTGCCGTACACGGTCTGGGGCGCGAAGGCCTCCGAGTTGGAGTGTCTCTTGCCGGACTGGGAGTTGGATGCGGTGGGGCCGCCGAACCTGGTGAACGACGATCGGGTGAAGCTGATCGATAAGGGGTTGTATTCGATCCCGCTGCTGGAGCCCTCGACGGGTCAGATAGAATTGCGAGTGGTCGCGCATCTTCCGATCCCCCCCGGCACCAAATCGCTGGCCGTCGGGCTGCCCGAACCGCGGGTCGATTCGCCGGGTCCGGCGACCGTGGCGGTGGTGCCCGAGGACAACGTGGAAGTGATTCCCAACCCGAATATGTCGGGGCTGACGCGTCAGCAGATTCCCCCGCGAGTCACACTGCCGAACCGGCAACAGGATGCGTTGTTCTATCGCGCCGGCGAGGCCGGAGCGAAGTTCGAAGCCGGTTTCCGCGTTTTGCCGCAGAGCATTTCGGCCCGGGTGGAGAGCCAGTTGGACCTGGAAGCGCGGAGCGTGGAGCAGAGGCTGATCTACACGGTCCAGCACGTACGGACCGACCATTTCATCGTCGAGGTGCCGCGGAGCCTTGCCGAGCCGGACGCGTTGCAGTTTTTCTACGAAGAGAAGACGCTTCCGGTCGTTCCGGTGCCCGGCGAGGAAGACCCTAAGGACCTTTCCCTGCCGGTACGGCGGTTGATTTCGCTGCCGGGAGCCCTGATCGGTCCGTGCAAGCTGACCGTCCGTTATCCGATGCCGCCGGCCGCCTCGTTATCCGACCGAATCTCCGTTCCCCTGGTCATGCCCGTGGCAGAACAGTTTGCCGCCAGCGAACTCTACGTGAAGGCTCCTGCGGAGATCCGGGTCGAGCCGCCGGGAAGTCCCTGGAGGGTGTCACAGACCGGTTCGCCGGCGGACAAATCGCCGAACGGGCTGCAACTGACCGCCGAGGAGCGTACCGAGGTCGTCGAACTGGCGACCCAACCGGCGGAACAGGAAAGCGAAGGGACGGAGACGACGGTCGTCGAGCGGGCTTGGGTGCGAACCTGGCTGACTCACGACGCCCGGCAAGACCGGGCCGTGTTCTCCTTCACCAGCGACCGGACGGAACTGGCGGTCATCCTGCCGGCCGGTGCGGCGGTGGACCAGACCCAGGTGTTGTTGGACGACAAGGTCGTCTTGGAGAAGAAGATCGACGACGGCCGACTCCTCATCCCGTTGTTTCAGGACGGCGAGCATCATCGATACCGCCTGGAATTGCGGACGCATTTCCTTCGCACACGGCAGCCTGCCGGGCGATTGTCGCTCGATATCCCGCGGCTGGATAACGGCGTTTGGGTTCGCCACATGTATTGGCAACTCGTCCTGCCGAAAGACGAGCACGTGGTCACCGTTCCCGAAGGCTTTACGCACGAGTTCGCCTGGTGTTGGACCGACTATTGTTGGAGCCGCAAGCCGCTTCTGGAACACGCGGACCTGGAAGACTGGGTCGGCGCCCCGCACGAGCAGAACGTCCCCAACCAGGTCAACAGCTACCTGTTCAGTTCGACGGGCAGAGTCGAGGTGTGCCGGTTGCGCACGGCCACGCGGACGTGGATCGTGCTGCTGGTGGCCAGCGCCGTGTTGGGGATCGGTCTGTTGCTGATTTACTATCCCAGAAGCCGCCATCCGGCCACCCTGTTGGGCGCGGGCGTCGTGTTGCTCGGCGTGGGCGTAGTCTACCCGGAACCGACGCTTCTGCTTTCGCAAGCGGCCAGTCTGGGATTGGCCTTGGCGTTGGTGGCGGGCTTGTTGCAGCGCAGCGTGGCCCGGCGGCGGCGCGGCACGGTGCTGGCCGAGCCGCCCAGTTCGGTGCTGGAGCGCGGTTCGACGCAGGCCCGCTATGTACTGCCGGCCGTCGGCGATCAGGCGTCGACGGTCAACGCGCCGGCCCTCGAGCCGCCGGCCCTCGAGCCGCCGGCCCATCCGGATACGAACTCATGAACCGTCGCCTGCTGGTCGCCGTGTGGATTGCCTGGATGTTGCCGGGCGCTTGGCCGCACACGGGCCGATGCGCCGAGGGGGGCGGATCGGCGGCGGAGGCGGAACCGGCCGGCGTGGTTCGGTTTCGTCGGGTTTATGCCCCCGCCGACCAACTCCAGGATTGGCCCTTGGGCAACGTCCAGTACATGCCGGTGGAACCGGCCGACTTCGAGCGTCTGGTGCAGACTTCCCAGACCACGGCCGCCCGCACTTCCGTGGCCGCCCGTGCGGTGACGGCCCAATACCGGGGACGCATGGACGGGGCGGAGTTGATTACCGGGCAGGCGACCGTGGACGTCGAACTCTCGGACGGTGCTGCGACACTATTGCCGTTGGGGCCCTGTGGCCTGGCCATCAGCAACGCGCGGTGGAGCGGCGGCGAGAGCACTCCGGGCGGACCGGATGAAGGCCGACAGAGCCCTGCCTCGCTCGGCGCCGGATACGACGGAGAGTTGGCCGTACTGGTCGAGAAGTCGGGCCGCTTGGAGTTCGACTGGTCGCTGGCGGGCCGGCGCGACGCGGCCGGCGCGGTCACCTTCCGGTTCGAAGCGCCTTCCTGTCCGGCCAGCCGGCTGATTCTGGACTTGCCGGAGGAGATGACGCTTTCGGCCGATAACGGAGTGGTGGCTGAAGCAGGTTCGGCCGGCGAGGGTTTCCGCCGCTGGCAAGTCGAGTTGGGAGGGCGCCCATGCTGCCGGCTGCGAACAAGCCCGGCCGAGGCAAAGGTTCCGGGCCCGCGTGCGGCCACGGTGTGGGAGTCGGCGGCGTATCGTTTTTCGCTTCGCGGCTTGGACGTATCGACCGATCTGAACTTCGTGGCCCACGATCAACCGCTGCACCAGGTCACCTTGGCGTTGGATCCCGGATTGCGGCTGGTGGGGGCCGAGTACGGCGATACGCCGGTTCGCTGGACGGCCACGCCGGCCGATGGAGATCCACAAGCGCGGGTGACGATCGCGTTGCCCGACGCAATCGAGGGCACCGGACGGGTGCTGCGGCTGAGGGCGTTGGCACCGCTGGTGCTCGATCGGCTTGCGAAGCTTCCGCGAATTCACCCGCAAGGGCTCTTCTGGCAAGAAGGCCGCGCGACGTTGCTGGTGCCGGCTCCTCTGTTGATTCGGCAACTCGTACCGGTCGGCTGCCGGCAAAGGGGAATCCCGCTGCTGGCGGGGGAATCGGCCGAGTTTCAATACTTTCGCCAAGACGCCTCGATCGAGATCCTGATTTCCCGGCATCGCGCTTCGGTGCAGTTGGCCAGCGGCACGTCCATCGACATGCGGGCCGGACAAATCACGGCGGAAGTTCAAGCCGTTTACACCGTGCAGGACGGCGACGAGTTCGTGCTGGAGGCGGAAGTCGGCCGCCGCTGGCTGATCGATTCGGTCGAGACGCTTCCCCCACCGAGCCTGATCGACCAATGGACCCTGGAAAAGACCCAGGGAGGAAAACAGAAGCTGGTGGTCCGTTTGGCCAAAGCCCTTTCGCCCACGCAGTCGGTACGGCTGGTGATTGCCGCCCGACGGCTCCAATCCTCATTGGACGGCGATATCGTGCCGCTTCGATTCCTTGCTCCGGCGGACTGCGAAGACATGGAGGTGAAACACCTGGTGGCGGTCCGTGCCATGGGTTCCTACCGACTGAAACTCGTCGGCGACGAGCATTTGCGACGGATCAACCCCCGCAGCCTGGACGCCGCCGAAATGAAACTCTTCACCGAACCGCCGCGAGATCTGCTGTTCGAGGGCAACGACGAACCGACCGCTTTGCAGATCGAACTGGAGCGTCAGGAACCGCTCTACTCGGGTGAACTGCGGGTCGAGGCCACCGTGGGCGACCAACGGCTGGCGGAACGCTACGTCGTCGATTGCCGTCCGCAATCGGCTCGGGTGGACCGCGTGGTGGTGCGGTTCTCGCACTCCCGCGATACGGAGTTGCGCTGGGCGTTGGGGGCTGAAGACGACCGCCAGTTGGATGCCAGGCGCCTGTCGCTCGACGAACTGACCGACGCCGCCTTGGACCCCGACCGCGAAACGTGGGAGTTGACGCTTCGCCGTCCCCGAAGCGAGCCCTTCAAGATCATCGCCACGCGAGAAGTCGGGCTCGGGGAGGACGAACCGATCAGCCTGGCCTCGTTACCCGACGCGGTCGCCCAGCGGGGGAAGCTGGTGATTCTTTCCCGCGGATCGCAGTCGGTGCGCATTGCGAACCGAGGGCTGACATCGATCCCGGCCGAAACGGTGGTGCCGGGCCGATACCGGACCGTCTGCGCCACGTACCGATACGATCCCGACGCGAGAGCAACCACCGAGGGCGAGCCGGCGGTGAGCGTCTCGGTTTCAGGCAAAACGGCCACGCCGCCGGCCTGGATCTGGGATGCCCGCCTCGATTCGCGCTACGAGGCCGACGGGACGGGTCGCCATCTGGCGACCTATCGGCTGGAATGCTGCCGGCCCGGTGCGCTGCAACTGAGCTTGCCGCCCCCGACCAGGCCTGAAGACGTGCGGGGCGTGTGGGTGGACGGAGACCGTGCGGCTTGGCGAAAGACCGGCGGCGACGGGCTTCCGGCCCTGGCCGTCGATCTTCCGGACGAAGAGAGGTTCCCTACCGTTTCGATCGACTTCACGACGCCGGCCGTGGGGCTGGGAGTGGTCGGCTCGCTGCAGCCACCGCTGCCGGAAACCAATCTGCCGATCCTCAGACAATGGTGGACCGTATGGCTTCCCGCGGGTTACGAGGCGTGCTACCCGGACGCGCAATGGCAGATCTGCCCGGCACCGCCGTCGAGTTGGCGGCAGCGGTTGTTCGGTCCCTTGGGGCGGACTTCCGAGACGGCCTTCGATCCGCTGGCCCCGGACGATTGGACCCATATGCTCCCGGAAGGCGTCTTCCGTAACGATGTCCGTCAAGACCCGGCCCGAGCCGACGCCGAACAGTTCTTGCAGGCGCTCGGACGCGAGGCCACCGACAAGGCAGCCACACAGAGCGGCGGCTTGAACTGGGGGGACTTGCTCGCCGCCGAGTCGCTCAACTCGCCGCCATCGACGCTGCTGATCGACCGACATGCCACCTCGCGGGCGGCGCTGACGCCGCAGACCCCGGTCCGGCCGGGTGATGACGAGAATCCTGCGGCGCTCGGGGCTCGTCTGCTGCAGGGGGCCGGTCTCTCGTTGCTGATCCACACCAACGCCGTCTTGCTCACCAGCCACACCGACGCGGCGCTGTTGCACGCCTGCTTGGAACCGTTGGGACACCGCGTCTTGTGGCGCGTCTTGCCGGGGCCGTTGGCCGACCGATTGACCCAAGCCGCCGCCGGGTCCGCCGACGATGATCCCACGAGCGTGCTCGTTCCGGTCGGCGTCTGGAAAAGCCTGCCGGCCGAGCCGAACACGTTTTGGATCCGGGGAAACCCCGCCGGCCGACAACCGTCCGACGCTCACGGGTGGAAGGCCTACCGGCTGGCTATCGCCGACGTCGACGCGGCGCCCCCATTGAGAATCGTTCACCGCCCGACCGTCCGTTTGCTGGGCTCGGTGACTTTCCTGCTGGTGGTCGGTCTGGGCTGGTGGAAGGCCCGGAATCGTCCCGTGTTGTTGACGTCGCTGGCCGGTGGGTTCGGCCTGGCCGCGTTGTTGCTTCCCGAGGCCTGCGTTCCCATCGTCGGCGGTGCGGTGCTGGGATGCGTCTTCTGTCTGGCGTATCGGCTGGTCCGTCTTCGCAACCGGCCCCGGACACCCGCTACGGCAAAGAACGGCAGGCGCAACCCCGCGACGACCGTCTCGGCGGCAAGACCCTTGAGCATGATCGTCGCGGTGTTGGCGAGCATGGGCGCGCTGAGCGCGGTTGCCCGAGGGCAGCCGACCGAAGCGAAGTCGCCCCAAACCGTTCCCCCGGTGTACCGCGTTTTCATTCCCGTGGACGAGCAGGAACAGCCGTCCGGAGGCAAGTATCAGGTTCCGCTGGAGTTCTACAATCTGCTGCGACGTCGGGCGGCTGCGGCGGCCGAGCAACCGCAAGCGTGGTTGATCGTCGCCGCCACGTATCGCGGCGTGCTTTCCAAGCCCACGGCCTCCGAACCGTTGACCGTCGATGAGCTGAAGGCGATCTTCGACCTGCAGGTGTTCGGCCCGGCGGCGCGTGTCCGCCTTCCGATGCAGACCAACCTGTTACCCGATGGGGCGTTGCTCGACGGTCAGGTGATTCGACCGGAATTCGAGGCGGACGGCAAGACCCTGGTCTTCGACGTGCCGCAAGGGGGACAATATCGTCTGGAGCTGTCGTTGCAGCCGACGATGCGTGCTGCAGACGCGCCGACGGGGTTCGATCTGGACATCCCGCGTGCGGCCACGTCGCGTTTGGAGTTGACCTTGCCGTCTGCCGCACCGTCCATCGAGGTACCTACCGCAGTCGGCGCGATCCGTCATCAAGACGATCCCCGCCGGTTGGTCGCCGAGTTGGGCCCGACCGATCGACTTTCGGTCAACTGGTCCCGCGGCACGGGGGCCGCAGGCTCCGGTCCGGCCGTGGACGTCGAAGAGCTGCTTTGGCTGAAGGTGCAACCGGCTTCGGTCGTGGTCGAGGCCAGGTTGAAGCTGAAGATCATCGAGGGGCCGATTCGCCAACTGCGACTGGCCACGGATTCCCGATTGCGGCTTCTGCCGATCGGCGGCGACGCCCCGCCGACCGTCGAGACCCGCACCGTGCCGGGACAACCCCAGACGATCACGCTGAAATGGCCCGAGCCCGTTTCCGACCAGGCGGTCGTCGACGCAACGTTTCTGCTGCGGCAGACCTCGGGCGTGGGCAATCTGCAACTGCCGCGGCTGGAGGTGCTGGACGCGAGGTCGACCCGCCGGTGGCTGGCCGTCTCGGTCGGTCCGGAGCTTCAGTACCGGGAGCCGCCGGCCGGCCGGTTCGAGGCGGTGGCCGTACCCGACTTCCAAAGCGCCTGGGGAGCGGCCGAATCGGAGCCCCGGTTCGCGCTGCGGCTCGATTCCAACGATACCGACTGGAGCATATCGACCTATCCCTGCGAGACCGTGACCACGGCCGATCAGGAGTTGACGCTGAGTTTCGACCGCGACGGGGCCGACGTGTATTTCGACGCGGAGTTGGAAACCACCGGCGGATACAACTTCCGGTATCGGCTTTCGTGGCAAGGTCCGATCCCTTTGCAGGTGAAGCAGGCCTCGCTGACGGCCGACAACGTGCAACACGTTGCGCGCTGGACGCAAGACGACCAGGGGGTCACCCTCTTTCTCGCGGGTCCGGTCGACGGCCGGCAGAAACTGTCGTTGCGGGGCCGCTTGCCGATTCGCGGGAAGAGAAAAACGACGCTGCCCGTCATGCGGATCGAAGGTAGCCAACTCCAATCCTCGGCGGTCCGGCTGTTCCGCCGCCCGTCGGTTCTGGTCGCCGTCGATGGAGTCAATGGATCGTTCGAGACGGAAGACGCCGCAACCGGTGGAAATGATCCGCAGTGGGGACGCCCGGTCGCGCAATTCTCCGACACCGAGAAACAGCCTGCGAAGGCCACGCTGACGCTCGAGCCGAACCGTCCGGTAATCGAGGCGACCGAGGTACTCCGACTCCATCACGACGGCCGATCTTGGGTCGCCGAGTTGCAGGGACGGATCGTCGTCGCCGAGCCCGGCGGATTGGTCGACCAGATCCGCGTCGACGTTGACAATCCGTCCTTTCGGCCGACGGTCGATCCGCCGGCAACGCTGAACGTCGTGGATCCGCCCGGCGAACCCGCGTACCTGGTCGTGGAACCGTCCGAGGCCATCGACGGCGAGTACGAGTTCACGGTGTCGGGTCCGCTGGAGATGGCCTACGGCGAGGGTGTGCCGACCATCGGGATGAGGCAGAGCGGTCCAGTGACGCGACTGCTCTGCTTGCCCCAACGTGCGCAGGATGAAGCGATCGCGTGGGACATCTCCGGTTTCGAACAGGCCGAACTGCCCGAGCCTTTCGATCCGCCGCCGCCAGGGGAGCCGTTCGAGACGTACAAGGTCGTCGACGAATCCTACGGGGCAATCCTTCGCTCCGTGGAGAAAACCGACGAAGCCCGTGTCCGCCTGGCCGACGTCTACGTGGCCTGGGACGCCGAGGGATCCTGTCGCGGCGTGACCACGTTCGATCTGGAGCCGGGTACCTCGGCCGAAGTCCCGCTGTGGCTCCCTTCGCCGTGCCGACTGGTCCAGGTGACCGTGGCCGGCGTGCCGGTTTCGCCGTTGGCCGAAGGTGCCGGCGTGTGGCGGGTCCCCTTGGGTCCCGAGCGTCTGCCCCAGCGGATCGAAGTCGTATTCACCGGCCGGCTGCCCGAGGCGGACGGGGACGGCCGGCGTTTCGAGGCGCCGACGTTGGGCGAGTTGCCGGTGGATCAAACGCTGTGGACCGTCGTCGGGCCCCCCGAACTCGATCCCGTGGAATCCGCAGAGCTTGAGGCTTCCGCTGCCGAGAGCCACCAGCTTGTCCGGCTCCGCAGCCTGGCCGCGATGGTCGAGAAGGCGGCCGCCGCCACTGCGGCCGACGAGCCGGACGAGATGCTCAATTGCTGTCGCACTTGGGCACGCCGTCTGGCCGCCGCGCGGACGGAGTTCATGCGTCATTCTTCCCAAGGCATTCCGGACGATCTGCTTTTGAAACTGAGCAATCGAACTCGCGCAATCCTGCAAAACCCGGTCGAAAACGGCGCGCCGACCGACGACCCCCTCGAACTTTGGCGCCGGTCGCTCGATCCACGGCAGACGGCCTTCCGGTGTACCTTCTGGGAACGAAGCCCTTCGATCACGCTCGTCTATCGTCGGGCGGAAGCCGGCCGGTGGCACCCGGACCTGCTGCCGGCGGGCGGCCTGCTGTTGTTGACGGGCTTGATGGTCGTGGGATTGCGACGGGGCACGTTGGCCGAGTGGTTCAAGCGGTGGCCTGCCGCCTTCGGGGTAGCCGTCGGATTGGCGTGGTGGTTGTGGCTTCAGCCCGGCGTTCTCGGATGGGTCATCGTGGCGGCCAGTCTCGCGGCCTCGGCTTTCTCCGGCTGGAAGCACGTCCGCCCCCCCGCCGGTTCCAGCGTGATCTCGAAGCGGTCGCTGAATCGATAGGCGATCGCGAATTCGGCTACTCATCCTGCCGCTTGCGGCTTCGCCCACCCACCTACAGGGGTGTCAATTCCACCCCGTTGCCGTTGCGACCCGCCCTGCGTAGAATGGAATTCCATGGGCAAACACATTGGCGCCACGCGTTGGCGGCCGGAAAAACGACGTTGGAATGATGGTTTCGGAGGATCCCCATGGCCTGGGAGTACAGCGAGAAGACCAAGCAGCTTTTCATGGACGCGGTTCATGGCAAGCCGGGGACGCACTTGGGCGAGATCGAGGACCCGGACGGGTTCGGCGAACATGGGGCGATCGCCTGCGGCGACTCGATGCGTTTCACCTTCAAGGTCGAGCGACATCCCACCGACCCCACCAAAGACGTGATCACTGCCGCCCGGTATCTGACCTTCGGCTGTACCTCGGCGATCGCCGCCTCCGAGGCCCTCTGCATGCTGATCGAACAGGATCGCTTCACGCCCATCGAGGCGCTGAAAATCAAGAACTCCGACATCGTCGACTTCCTCGGGGGGCTGCCCGAACAGAAGATCCACTGCTCGGTGATGGGCGCCGAGGCGCTGGAAGCGGCCGTGTTCAACTGGGCCCAGCGCCGCGGCGTCGATCTGGATCGCCTGGGCATCGACGTGCACGCCGGCGAGAAGGAAGAAGGACGGATCGTCTGCAAGTGCTTCTCGCTGAGCGAACCGTACATCCGCCGCAAGATCAAGGAACTCAACCTCCGCACCATCCCGGAAATCACCAACGCCATCAAGGCCGGCGGCGCGTGCATGTCCTGCCACCACGTGCCCGGCGGATTGCAGGACCTGCTGGCCGACGTGTGGGGAAACGGAAAGGGCCGCGTGAAGAAACAGGCCGAGCTGATCACGATCACCAACGGTATCACGCCCCCGCCGTCGAATCTCTCGCCCTACCAGTTCGCCAAGAAGATCGAACAGGCCATCGAACTTTACGTCCGGCCCATGCTCCAGAAGGACGGGGGCGACGTGGAAATCGTCGACATCAAAGAGACGCTGGTCTATTGCCGTTTGGCCGGTGCCTGTGCGGGTTGCGCGGGCGCCTCCCAGACCTTGAAAATGCTGGTGGAACGGACGCTCAAAGAGATGGTGGACGAGCGCATCCGGGTGATTGCCCTTTGAGGGACTGGGGGCTCGGGACTGGGGGCTCGGGACTGGGGGCGTAACCAATTGTGAAAACACCGTTTAGCGGGCGGGCTTGCCCGCCGTTTCCTCGTGGCCGGATACTACATTAATGGGGCAAGGACTGTGAATCAGGGATTGGGGAAGGGAACTTGCCCGAATCCCCAGCCCCCAGCCCCCAGCCCCTATCCCCTATCCCCCGATCCCCTAGCCCCCAACCCCTAGCCCCTATGACAACCATCTACGCCGACAACAACGCGACCACGCAGGTGGCCCCTGAAGTCTATCAGGCGATGATTCCCTTTCTCACGGAGGACTACTTCAATCCCAGCTCGATGTACGAGTCGGCTCGAAGTGCGGCCAAGGCCGTCGCACAGGCCCGCCGTCGAATCGCCGCGCACTTGGGTGTCTCGGATCCGAAACAGTTCGTCTTCAACTCCTGTGCCACCGAGAGCAACAACACGGCCATTTTCGGCACGGTCAAAGCGAATCCCAACCGGCGGCACATCATCACCACCGCCGTCGAGCACCCGGCCGTGCTGGAGGTGTGCAAGGATCTCGAGCGCACCGGATACCGCGTGACGTTCCTCCCGGTCGACCGGCACGGGAACCTCGACGTCGGCCGGTTCGTCCGCGAACTCGACTCCGATACCTTGCTGGTCACGATCATGCACGCCAACAACGAGACCGGTGTGATCTTTCCCATCGAGCAACTCTCCCGGCTGACCAAGGAGACCGATCCGGCCATCGTCTTCCACACCGACGCGACCCAGACGGTCGGCAAGCTGCCGATCTCGATGGCCGAAAACTTCCGGCACGTGGACCTGCTGTCGTTCTCCGGCCACAAGTTCCATGCGCCCAAGGGGATCGGGGCCCTCTACATGCGGCCGGGAGTGCCTTGCCGTCCGTTGATGATCGGCGGACACCAGGAAGACGGACGCCGGGCCGGCACCGAAAACGTGCCCTATATCGTGGGCATGGCCCGGGCGCTCGACCTGGCGATGGAGAATCACGAAGAAGACAACGCCCGGGTGCAAAAGCTCCGCGACCGGCTGGAGGCGACCCTGCTGAAAACCATCTCCCAGATCGAAATCAACGGCTCCGGCGCCCCCCGGATGTCGAACACCTCAAACATCTCCTGCCATTACGTCGAGGGCGAAGGGATGCTCTACCAGCTCAGCGAATTCGGCATCTGCGCCTCCAGCGGCTCGGCCTGCACGTCGGGCTCGTTGGAACCTTCGCACGTACTGATCGCATTGAACGTCCCCTTCACGGCCGTACACGGCTCGATCCGTTTCAGCTTCAGCCGCTACAACACCGAGGAAGACATCGACCGCATCCTCGAGGCCTTCCCCGAGGTCGTAGCCAATCTCCGCAAGCTTTCGCCCTACTGGGACAACGAAACCAACGCCCCACGCCCGGAAGCGAAGGATCTGGTTTGGCGAGCGCAGTAGTACCTCATGTCGTTTGCTCTTGGCAGTTGGGTGGCTGGGGTCGAAGCACGAGGAACGAGTGCTGAGTCCCCAGCAAGCCAGGACTGGGGGCTCGGTGCTCGTCCCTCGCACCTCGACCCCAGCCACCCACGAATTCGAATGACATGAGGTGGTAGAACATTCGTCTAGTGGCTTGCTTTGACGTGCCGCTTGAGCAATAATCGTCGTCGTATTGTAGCCATCTCGCTCCGCGAGATGTAGCTCCGCAAGATGTGGCTCTGCCAGACGTGGCTGCGTCTCGCGGAGCGAGACGGCTACTCTGGAGTTCCTTGACCGGGAGGCATCCTCATGAAGAAATCGTGGCGTTGGGTCGTTCTCGCTCTGCTCTTTTGCACGCCTTCATCTCCCTCGCCGGCCGCCACGCCGCAACTCGTTTCGGCGACCTATCTGGGAACGGCCGGAGACGATGATCTGCAGGACGCGGCCATCGCCGAAGACGGCACGATCTACGTCGTCGGCAACGTCGATCGGCCGCTGGCCGGACTGCCCGGCGGGGTGCAAACGGTCACGCTGGGCAAGCCGGTCGA
>DATLAN010000221.1:0-2652 GCA_035527455.1 Thermoguttaceae bacterium | reverse complement strand
AAACGCCTCGACTGGCTGCGCCGCCGGCTGAGCGATCGGCCGGCTGAGCGGGGGACGCCACAACTCCAGCGGCTTCGCGAGCGGCCGCCTCTGGAGCGGATCCTCCAAGCGGTTGCCCGGAAGTTCGGGTATGCGGAGCCGCCCTGGTCTTCCGGACGGCGGAGCGAGGACGCTGCGAGTGCGGTGGCGGCATTCGTGGCGCGTCGGCGATTCGGCTATCCGGCCAAGGCGGTCGCGGAAGCCTTGGGCTATGCCGACGCCGGCGGCGTAACTCACGCCATCCGTCGCATCGAGTCCGCCGACGACGCCCTGAAGAAGACCGTAGACGAGATCGAACGGACCCTGAGATAGGCACTATTCGTTGTTCAAGCTCCGACCTCAACCATGTCCTTCTGTTGTGGATGATTTCACTTAGGTTGTGGAATGGAGCAAGACTCACTCCTCGATCAAGGTGATATCCACAGCCGGCTTCTCGTATTCCTTCTTCGCGATATACGACTTGGTATCGTCTACCATCTGCTGCGTGATCTCGTAATGATATTCGCGATAATCATTCACCGTGATTGTTCCCACCCAGAAGAACCCCCACTTGTCAAAAAAGTCCGTCAGATCCAGCTTGGCCACATCGCAGCAGATCTGCACGAACTCGAACTGGTTCCGAATCGAATCGTTTCCACGACCTGCATCCGGACGGCGTCGCATCTCCTCCATCACGTCGGCATAGAAATCGGGCCTGCCGTTTCGTGAGAAATAGAGATGGAGCTGCCAAAAAGGAACCAAGCGGTCGAATACATCCTTATGATCCAGGAACGACTTCTTGGGACTCGCCTCGATGATGTTCTTGCGCGCCGAAGCATAATTCTTCTGCCTCTTAATGCGGCTCTCGTTGCCCATCATGCCGACCGTATAGAGCGAGAAGATGTTATTGCTCACCTCCGTCATGCCGCCCCAGGTCATTTGCGGGCGCATTTGCAGCACGTGTCCCACCTCGTGGCAAAAACCCCAGCAGGGGTCGCCGACAATCACTACGCTCGGATCGGCCACCATGCGCATGGTGCCTTTGTTGCCCAGGTACGCCACGCCATCGCCATCGCGGAACATGTAATAGTTGAAGTTCACGCGTGCCAGGATGCGATTTTTGGGCACCTTCTCATACTTCACCAACCCCATCAGACTGTAATGATGATTGAGCATCGCATCGTAGTTGTTGATCAGTTCCACGCCCTTGCCACGGGTGTACACGTTGAACCACTCCACCGGATAGGCGACCTGGATATGCTTGCCCCGAGCATCCAGGATGGGGCTCACCGCACTATCCAACAGCCGGTCCCAATCCGCGTTCGTATGCTTCGATGCATCGAAGAAGCCGTTCACTTTGCCCGTTGGAAAGTGAACGGACACCTTGGGCGCCTTTTCGGCATGGTCGTCGAAATAGCTCACATACACATTGCCGCCCTTTTCGACGTGAATCGCATTCGGACCCTCTTCGAGTTCGATCTTCTGCTTGTGCAGGCCCCATCCGTTAGGATCTTTTGCGGGATTGATTCCTTCGGCCGGCTTGCGCATCCAGTCCGGAATCAGCAGCGAAAGCTCCTTGCCCCCGGTATCGCCCACGAACACCACGTTTTCACCCGCGTCCAGATAGATGCCGGTGATGTTTTCATAACGGCTGAAGCCATCGCCCAGCTTCAAGACATTGCCCAATGCGCGGGGCGAAGGATATGCCTCGTAGCTGGCCGCTCGGTACGTCTTGTCGTACGTTGCGCTGAGCATCCCGGCTGCCACCGTCTTGAGCAAGTCACTCTTGAAGCCATCCAGGTCTTTCAACTGCACGCCCGTCTTCAACTGACTGCAACTGGCATCGGTAAAGAACGTCATGTCGGCCTTCAGCGCCTCCATATCGGCCGCGGCGCCAAACGTAGTCAGCGGCCACAACAAGAACGAAACGGACAGAATGAATCTCTTCATGTTTGGAGAACCTCGCTTGAGCCTGTTGCTAGTTACTGTGGCAGTAACCGTTCATGGGTCTCAGAACCATTCCGAGGTGATTGTTCATTGTCCCTTGAACGGCGTCCCTTGAACGGCATGATCCAGATTATCGTTGACGCTGTTTCTGTTGTCAAGTATCCGACGGACGGGAACCAATGGCTGCTCCGTTACGGCGCCGCCGACCGTGTAATCGGTCTTGCCACCTGCGCGAGAGGAGATCGAGTCCGTTTTTCGGGTTACAGTTGGATCGCCATTCTGCTAGAATGGCATGGTACATTCACGCACGACTTCCATCAGGACCGTGGAGCCACTCATGTATTTCCGCACACCCCACTTGCTCGCTATGCTGGGTCTTTGTCTGCTGCCGACGACGGTATGCACGGCCGCGGATACGAAGAGGCCCAACTTCATCATTGTCTTCTGCGACGATCAGGGCTATCAGGACCTCGGCTGCTTCGGCTCGCCCGACATCAAAACGCCGAATATCGACCGCATGGCCGCCGAGGGCATGCGGTTTACGGATTTCTATTCCGCCTATTGCCTATGCTCGGCGTCGCGGGCGTCGCTGCTGACGGGTTGTTATCAGCCGCGGATCAACATGCCGAGCGTGTTGGGGCCGAATTCGAACGTCGGCCTGCACCCGGACGAAGTGACCATCGCCGA
>DATLAN010000220.1:0-5358 GCA_035527455.1 Thermoguttaceae bacterium | reverse complement strand
AGGAGGCGAACTCGATCTGGTCGCCGTCGACCGCGATCGCACGCTGGTCTTCGTCGAGGTGAAGACCCGCGAGTCGGCCGAGGCCGGGCATCCCTCCGAGGCCGTCGACCAGGCCAAGCAGCGGCGGCTGACCCGGCTGGCGACGATCTTCATGAAGCGTCACGGCCTGTTGCTATGTCCCGCCCGGTTCGACGTAATCGCCGTCACCTGGCCGCCGTCTCAGCGCCGCCCGCTGATCGAGCACTTCCCCAACGCCTTCGAGGCCAGCGGAGAGTCGGGGTTCTACTCGTAGGGGGCAGCCGAAAAACGACTGAGGGTATCCGGAAATTCGAGAATGTGGGAGGCGTCTCCGACGGCGATCCGCATTCTCCGGAACTTCGATCGCCGACTGAAATCCCTCGCTGGCAAAGTGTCAAGTATCAAGAGTTGACCCCAAATCCCACATCGACCCCAGATCCCCCACATGCATATCGAAGTTGGCTCACCCGCGTCATTCGTCGGCCCCCCCTTTCACACCTTATCGTTCCGTTTCCGCATCATCTGGATCATCAGGGACAAAACCGATCTTCAGATTGGGTCGACTTTTCTGTAGTTCCGCAACGGCGACGTTCGTGACCTGAGTGTGCTGCAAACCGAGTATCTTCAACTTCGGAAGCTTCTTGATCGTGTCCAACCCAGCATCGGTGACCCTGCAATGCATTAACGTTAGCGATTCCAAATTTCTCAGAGGGCGCAGATGCTGCAATCCGGCATCGGTAATCTCAGTATTCATCATACCCAGCATCTTGAGCCTGGTCATGTCTTTGAGGTTAACCAGATCGGTGTCGGATATTCCGATATGCACATCCGTCTTCAACGGGATAATCGCCAATGTTTCCAGGCTTGTAAGGCCTCGCAAGTGGGTCCAATTTGCCTTGGTTCCGTCAGCGATCCTTAACGTCTTCAGGCGAGTCAGACCCTTGAGGTGCGGCAAGCACTTCTCGGCCGAGAAAACGAGCACCGAATCCACGAAGCCTTCGCTGTCGGTGGTTATGATGCCTCCCGATGAGAAATGGGAAAGCAAGGCCACCACGTTGGGATCGTCGCGTTTCTCGGCGTCTTCGGCACGGCATGAGGTTGTAGCAGTGAATAATGCGCACGCCGCACCAAGAATCGCCATTGAAGGTAGAACTCGGTTCATTGGATGAATCCGTCCTTGCTCCCGGCATGTTCGAGGCCAGAGGAGAGTTGGAGTTCTTCTGGTAAACTACTCCAACGTCGGCTGGGCCACTTCGCCGCGGAGTTGGGCCACGCCGCCCTCGCGCTCGTACACGCCGTAGAACATCGAGGCACTGTCCAGCCAGAGCGTGATCCGGTGCAGCTCTTCCTCGGAGAGCTTCACGTCGTAGTGGCCCTTCTGCAGGATCTCGTAGAGCTTCGACGCCCGGGCGCCGAAGCGTCCCGGCGTGGTCCGGTGGCCGTCCCCGTAGCTGTTGAAGGCGTACTGGGGAACCAGGTTCGCGTACGAAGCGTACCAGTTCCGCTGGATCGGCTCGCGGGCCAGGTTGATCGGCTTGTCCGGGTGCTCGGCGTGACACTTCACACAGTGCTGATCCAGCACCGGCTGAACCAGCCGCGGATAGCTGAAGGGGTTCGAGCCGTCCACGTCCGGCTTCAGAAGCGAGGGGCCCCGACGCAGCGCCACGGGCACTTCGGCCGGAATCGGCGGGGCGCGATGCCGCCGCTCGTGACACCCCTGGCACACCAGCCGTTCGCCCGCTTGGAGGTACGTGGCCGAGCGCATCGACTGGATCGCCAGCCCGTCCTCGTCGAGTGCCTGGAAGAAGATTTCCTTGTGCGCCGGGACCTTGAAGTGGGCGCTGCCGTCTTTTTCCACGGGCACGGTGCCCAACACGTAGCGGCAGGGAACCACCGAGTCTCCCGCCGAGGGCAGCCGCACTCCCGTCTCATGCGGCGGGCCGCCCGAGGGCACGCTCATCGGCAGGACCTGCCATACCCGAAGGGCCGCGATCCGGGTCCCTTCCGGCCAAGGTTTCAGGCTGTCGTAGCAATTGACCACGGCAATGGTGCCCTCGAGCGATTTTTCGGCCTCGGGCGCAGGCCGTCCGAGTTCGGGATCCTTGTTGGCCAGGTCTTGGATCGTCGTCGGGATCAGCGTCGGCACCGGCTGCGGCCGCAACGGAATGGGACTTTGACAGGCAATGGCCGGATCGCGATAGACGAGTTCCTTGTTGCCGAAGGCGTCCACCAGATAGATTCCGTAATTCCCCCGCGAATAAGCCCGGCCTTGGAAACCCACGCCCGGCGTCATGCTCGCGTCGTACACGCAGAGAAAGTAGTTCTCGCTCAACGGCCACGGCGTGCCGTAGACCTGCGAGCCGCCTTGGCTTTCGGGGAAGGCGATTTCCGGCGTCACCCGCTTGACCGGCGCCATGGCGTCGTCGTCCTCGACGTGGGGATCGAACAGCACGATCGACCCGAAGGCCTGTCCATGGTGCGGCGCGGCGGTGGCCACGTACTTGTGCACGCCGGGTATCGCGCGGATGTCCAGTTCCATGTCGGGCCGCAGTCCGCGGGGCGCGAAGTTGCCGTGGACCGCCCGCGAGTCGCGCCCGTCGAGCGTCGTGATCCAGGGCAGGTGCGCCGTGCAGCCGTGGCGGTCAATGTAATCCCAGCGCGTGTAGATGATCCGCCCGTCGTGCGTCACGCTGGGGTGCCACTCGTTGGTTTCGTGGAAGCTCAGGCAGCGGATGTCGCTTCCGTCGGACTCCATGTCGAACAGCGTATACGTCGGGCAGACCCTTCCGCATCGCAGGTACCCGCCGCGGCGCTCGGTGATGAAGGCCAGCCGGCCGTTGGGCAGCCAGCAGGGGTCGAAGTCGTTCCAGGTGCCGTCGGTCAACTGCTCCAGGCCCGAGCCGTCGATGTTCACGCTGAAGACATGGTAGCTCCATCCTTCGTCCCAGTGTCCGCGGCTGGGATCGGTATGGAAGCGGTGGGCCCGATCGCCCTGACATTCGACGTAGGCGAACGCGACCCGCCGAGCGTCGTAGGAAAGGTCGGGCGAAACGAACGAACCGCTATCCAGCTTCGCGCCCTCGAGCCGCCCCCGCTGGACGACCGATTCGGCCAGCACGTCTTCTGCCCGCGGGTCGTCGCCGAAGGGGTCGTAGAGGATGTACAGTCCGCCGCCCGGCTGCGAGTTGATGCCGTAGTACTGGTCGCACATGTGATTGAAGCTGGGCCGATGCCGCTTGATGAACAGAATCCGGTCGAAGCTCAACAGCGGATTGGAGAACGCGATCTTGCGGCGCACCGCGCAGGCCTCCTCGAACAGGGCGAACCGTGCTTCGGTATCTTCCGGGGCCGTTTTCTCGCCGGCGGCCTGCAACTGCCGGAGTTCCTTTTCCGAAGCGGCCAGATCGGGCGCGGCGGCCATTGCTCCGATGTCGGCCAGCAACGCGGCCGTGCGACGCAGGACCACGTCCAGCGGATCGCGGTCCGAATCCAGGATCATCGCCTCCGTACGGTAAACCTGGTGGGCCACCTGGGCGAAATGTGCCCGATTCCGCAGATCGTACGTCAAGGCGGCGAACTGCTGCTGTAGCTCGTTGCCCGGTTCGATTGCCATGGCCAACTCCGTGGAGCCGGCCGCCCGGAACTCGACGCCTTCGCTGAGGATTCGCAAACCGGCAATCGACGTCCACGGCCGGCCGGCCACTTCCGATAGGGCCACCAGCCGCACGTAACGACCCTTGGCCTTCACGGGGAATTCGACCAAGTTCTCGGCGTTGGCCTTGGCAAATGTTCCCTTGACGACCGGTTCGCCGAACTCCTTTCCGTCGTTGCCGACATAGCACGCGTACTCTTTGATGGTTCCATTACCTCCGCCCGGACGCGGCAGATACGTGAAGCCGGAAACCTCGTACTCGCTTCCCAGGTCGACGACGATTTCGTGAGGATGCGACGTCTCGCCGAACTGAAATCGCGTATGCCACATGCTTTCGGGGTTGCCGTCCATGGCCTTGTCGCCTTCGTAGCCGGGCGCTTCGCTGTCTACCCGCACCTTCACGCTGACGACCTTCGACTCGCCGAAGGCCGGCATGCACATCAGCGCGCACGCGATTGACAGAAACGACACGAGAAAACGTCTGTTGATCATCGCCCGCTCCTCGACTGGATTCCTTCGAGATCGGTGCTCTTGGTGGGGTAGGATCAGCCCATGCTGCCATCCTACAGCGTATCGATGGGCCTTGTCAAGATTGGCATCGGTAGGTCAGGGCTTGCCCTGACGGGACCGAAACGCTTGCCCTGACGGGATCGAGATCCTCCGCCGCCGGGTGGACGACCGGGACGGAGCGCTGGAGAAATTCAGCCTCTTCTATTCCAGTTCCTTGATCTTCACGTTGCGGAACCAGATCGGGGCGCCGGCGTGCTTGCCCTGCAAGCCGATCCTGCCTCGGGTCGGCAGCTCGGCCAGCGGCTTGCTCAGCCAGGGCGGAATCTCGGACCCGTCCGGATTGACCTTGGCCGATGTCCAACGGCTCATGTCCATCGAGATGACGTGCTCGCCGTTGAGCACCACGTCGATCTGCTTGCCGACGCACGTGATCGTGAAGCGGTTCCACTCGCCCGGCTTCTTCACCATGCTCTTCGTGGCGGCCAGGTGACCGAAGACGGCGCCGCAGTGCCAGGTCTTCGGCGCCTTGGCCCATTGCTCGGCGAAGTCGTCGGCGATCTGGATCTCCACGGAGTTGGGGATCCAGTTCTTCGTGTCGCTGCAGTAGACCACCACGCCGCTGTTCGTGCCCGGGGCCGTCTTGAACTCGATATCCAGCACGAAGTCGTCGTAATCCCGGTTGCTCCAGATGGCCTGGTCCTGGCTGGCGGTGAGCACGCCGTCGGCGACCGTCCACACGCCCTCGGGCTTATCGGCGTCGGCGAGATCCGCGGCGAACAACGGTTTCCAGTCGCTGCTATCCGGATGCGACCCGGCCGCCGGCGCCTCGTCGGCCGCGATGACTGAACTGACCAGAGAGAACCAGACCAACATCAGTGGCAGACATTTCCTCATAGCAACTCCTTCCAAGATCACATTCTTTCCCGCTTCGAACGTCGAGGATCAACAATGGGCATCAGCCGTGTCCGCCCGATTTGCCGCAAGGCTTCCTACTATACGCAGTTAGGCCGAGTGCGTCGAGCGTCGCGGCGGCGTCCGTCGCCGTTGTTATCCGCCCCACGCCCAACCGTCCGCCGATCGCCGCCGGGCGTCTTGCCGCGCAAGTCTTTCCAAGCAAACGACTTAGATCGCCCCAAGGCATCTTGACAAACCCACGTCGATCGACTCGCCTGGGCCAT
>DATLAN010000219.1:0-6871 GCA_035527455.1 Thermoguttaceae bacterium | reverse complement strand
CGGGCTTCGTGGGGGACGCAATCGCAGGCCCCTTGTTTGATGCCATTTCGGTAGGCGTTGAGAATCCCGCCTTCTCCCCGTTTCTCGAAGGATTTGGCGCAGGCCATCGGGTCGCGTTTGAGGTGGACCCAGTGGATCTCTTGCGGGTCGTTTCCGTATCGTTCGGAGAGTCGGCCCAGGAACCAGGCAAGCCGATTGTCTACCTCGATATGGTCCTCGGGGTAGGTCATGGTGTAGTGATTGCGGCGTCCGGATTCGTGCGCGGCGGTGTAGTTGGTTGCGTGGCGGAAGGCGCGGGCAACGGAGAGCGATCCGCAGCGGCCGGTGCAGAGGACGAAGACACGCATCAGGTGGCCTTGGCGGGTTTGGGATTGCGGGGTTTGCGGCCGGCAGCCTCGCCGTTTTTGGCGGCGTTCAAGGCTCGCCGTTTCCGGCGTGTCCGGCGGAAGAGCACATTGGCCGGGCGCGGTGGTAGGCTCTCGAACAGTCGGAGCCAGCCGGCGGCGATTCGTTGGGGGTCGGCGAGGTGTGCAACCAGGTGGTGATAGGCGCGGGCGGCCATTTCGAGGCGGGCCGTTTCGTCATAGGCCAGGTGGGCGATCCAGTGGGCCAGTTCGGCGTCGGTGTGGCCCAGATAGCCGCTCCGGCCATGGTCGATCATCTCGGGCCAGCCGCCGCGTGCCTCGACCACCAGCGGGACCCCGGCGGCCATGGCTTCGAGGCCCGTCCTGGGCCAGTTCTCCGTGGCGGTGCCGTTGATCTGGCAGTAGGCGTGCAAGCTGGCCAGGAAGGCGCCGACGGGCTCGGCCTGGCTCTTGAGACACTCGGCCCAGTCGGGCGGCTTGCCGATCGTCTTTCCAATCAGGTCTTCCCACCCCATCACGCGGTAGCGTTTTTTGGGGTAGTCGACGCGGTTTAGGATCGGCCAGGTGTTGGTCGAGAATTTGTCGGGGCTTGCGCGGGAAACCCGCCCGATAACAAACGGCTCCCCGGGCGAGTGGGGCCGCGGTTGGTAGGTGAATTCGTCGGGATCGAAGGCCCCAGATATTCGGTGGCACCGATCGGCCTTGACTCCCCACTGGGCAAGCTGCGGAGCCAGCGTCTTGCGCTGGAATTCGCTTTGGAACATATAGGCGGCGAACGGGCCAAAGAGGGCATAATGCCGCTTCTCGGCGTCGTGTAGCCAGTTCATGCAGTTCACCCAGACGCACCGGCAGCCGATGGCCCGGAACTGGTCGGCCTCTTGCAAGAAGGATCCGTTGCAAAACGAGACGACGATACCCCCGGCCAGGCCGTCGATGGCGGACAGCTCGTCGCGGTTCGGATTGGCCTTGTGGGTCGTGCAACCGATCGAATTGCAACGTTCCTTCCACCGCGCCTCGGGGATGGACCAGGTGGGCACTAGGTGAACGTCCAGCCCCATCGACCGCCAGAGCTTTAGTGTCGACCACAATTCCGTGCAGGCACCCCCGACGGGGCCCGGGTAGCCGATGACGAAAATGGGCTCTTTCATGGCTTCTCTATGGGGCGGATGAGCTTTCGGGCGGGGGTGCCTCGGAGGATGACGGCAGTGGCGCGGCGGACGATGACGGCGGCCCGGAGGAACCGGAGGACCCGGAGGACCCAGAGGAGACGCAAGCCAAAATTGGGACCACGGTCGGGTCGATGTCGGCGACGCTGGAACCCGCGGGCAAGTATATTCGTTTCTGAGGAAACGTCCAGGAGTTCGTGCATGGATCATAGGTCGGCGGGCAGATGAGAACGTCGATCGTCGGGCCGACCGGCGCGGCGGACGACGACGGCGGCGGCTCGGCAGACGATGACGGGGGCGCCTCAGACGATGATGGTGGCGCGGCGGACGATGATGGGGGCCCACTGGAGCCGCTCGGGGCGCTGGACGGCGCGGAACTCGGGGCACTCGACGGCGCGGAACTTGGAGCGCTGGACGGAGCGGAGCTTGGGGCACTTGATCCGCTCGGGGCACTTGATCCGCTGGGGGCACTGGACGGCGCGGAGCTGGGGGCGCTTGAACCGCTGGGGGCGCTCGAGCTAACCACCGAGCTGGACACGCAGGGGGTGGTCTCGACGTATTGAAACCACCACTGGGGTCGCTTGCCCTGGCCGAGCTTGTGGGCCGAAACAATAATCAGGCTGTAAATCGGGACGTAGGCGTCGAGCCCTTCGTGAATGTTCCGAGCCGTCGTCCGCGGGTCGTCGACCGGTTGGCGCTTCGTGAGCGTGGCGGGAATCGGGCCGTCCACGTCGCGGGCGTAGGCCCCGTCGACGAAGACGATAAAATAGGTGTTCGGGCACTCGGGGCGCGTCGGGTACTCGCCCGTCGACGGGTTCCGGACCGTGACCGCCAGCCGGCAGTAGCGCGGCGCGTGAACCTCGGCCGGCCGGTCTTCGAGACGGTCGACCCGCCGGCGGATCGCCGAGAGGGCCTGCTCTTGCTCGTGTTGCCAGGCGGTCTTGGGCATGGGGTCTATCGGTTACGAGATGAGGCGGAGCACGTCCAGCTCCGCCCATTGCGTCTTGATGGTCGTCTTGTGGGTGTCGTTCGTCGTCCGAGCCAGCTCCAGGCGGATCTCCGTCACGACGGTCCTGATGGATTCGAGCGTCGGACCGGAGCCGATCTCGGTGATCAGGTCGCCGATTCGGCTGATCTCGGTGGCCGTGCGGTAGGTAAGCTCCAGCGTCTGCCGCTCGGCCCCGTACCACTCGAAGGCCACCCGGGCGAGATCCTCCAAGAGGCCGCGGTCGTCGCGGACGAATCCGCCCAGGCTGCGGATCGGCTCGCCGTCCAGCAAGTCGACGATCGTCCAGGTTGCGACGTAGTGGAGCTCGGCGAGCTGGCCTGCGTCGATCGTGAGTATTCGCGCGGCGTCGGTCGGCGTGGCGACCAACGATAGCGGCCAGCACATTTCGACGTGCCGGTCCGCTCGCATCGCGATCGTGACGGCCAGGTCGTCGCGCCAGTTGAACGGGCCGGGGTCCTCGTCGCATTCCAACAGGACGAAGTCGGCCGCGGCGATCGCGTGCGGACCGTAGTCGCCGGAAACGCGGACGATGATCCCCGGCTCGTCGGTCTGCATCCGGACGCTGGCCGAGAAGGTCCGGCCGGTGCCGTCCCCGTAAAGCTCGACCTGCGAGGGCATCGCAATCTGTTCCATCTCGCTGTACCGGATGCCGCCGGAGGGCGAGTCAGCCAGCTTGATGATCGCGTAGGGCGGGCGGAACTCGGGCACTCGGCCGGCCGGCGTGTTGTCGACCACGGCATCGCCGACGATCGCCGCGCCGCTGTAGTCGTGATCAGTCAAGAGCGGCAGGTTTCGTTCAAACCGCATGGCGGGCCGCCACCAGACCTGGTCGGTGGCCGGGTTGATGTCCAACTCCTCGAAGGGAAAGAGATAGACTTCAACGCCGCCGGCGCTCTTGACCTTGCCGTTCCAATCGGTGGGCAGGTCAAACCAACTGTAGACCCTCCGCAAGGATTCCTGGGCCCGGACCACCGCGTTTCGCTCTTGCCGCTCCCAGCGGTGGTCGGCCGCCGGATAGTCGCCCTCGAGGCTGGCGCCCGCGTTGTATGCGTTTTGCAGCGCGATGTCCCAGCCCGCGCCCAGGTTGCCGTCCGCTCCGCTGATCGTTCCACAGCAGAGGATCGGGGCGCCCGTGGCTCGGACCTGGTGGTAGGTCTGCGAGGCCGCGGTGATGTGGACGACCTCTTCGAGGTCCACCGCCCGGTCGAAATCGAGTGAGAACTGGTGGGCGTTTTGGTGCTGGAGGTAGCCGGAAGCCGGCCACAGGAGGTCCTCGTCGAGAAAATTAAAGGGCTCGATCTCGATGGCGTCGGTGCCCATCGGGCCCTCGCCGACCTTGACCTGGAGCGTGTACGACAGGAGGCGGCGGCGGTCCAGCAGGGCGTCCAGCAACTGCTTGAGCGTCCGACCGTGTGTCCGCAGCTTCGGGGCGTCGCGGTCGGGCACGGCAAAGATCCGGCCGAACGGGTCGAGCTTCCACTGGATCGCCGGGTTGTCAAGGTGGTCCGTCGGCGTGTGATACTCCAGGAGGTAATCGAGGATGTCGCGGCTCGACCAGCTCTCCGTCTCGTCGCCTGCGCCGGCGGACTGGCAGAAGAGGTATTTTCCACGCGGGCCCAACGCCTGGCTGCGGTTGGCAAAGGGCTGGCCGCGGTCGTCGGCGTTGAAAGTCAGCCCGCGGCCGAGCTCCATTTCGCCGACCGAGCCGTCGTCGACCCAGGCCCGGGCGATCGTCTGGCGTTCCAGGAGGATCTCCAGGCCGTACGCGGCGAAGCCGGTCCGGCCGGACGGCTCGCGGTGCTCGGCCCGGGCCACGTCGGGGTCGTCGGCAGCCCAGGCCGGATGCCGCCGCTCGGCGTGCGGATCGCAGAATGGGCCATCGGGCCGCGTCTGGTCCTGCTCGATCACGCCATACCACAGGAGCGGGTCGACCGGGTTCCCGTCCGCGTCGTCGGGCTGGTCGATCGCCACCTTGACGTAATGCCGGACCTTTTGGAGCCGATCGACCAAGTCGAACTCCTCCTCGCCCTGGCGGAGGCCGACGCCGTAACGCCACTCCAGGGAGGCGGTCGCGATCCGGGGGGCGGCGGTCCAGGTGCAGGAGGTGCAGTAGAGGTGGGGCGTCTCCTCCCATTCGTCGGCCCACTCCTCGCGCAGGAACACCTTGTGGCCGGCGGCCTCGCGGATCAGGTCGGTGGTGGTTTCGATGGCGACGGGCATGGAAAATCAGTGGCACTAGCTCCGGTACAGGTCCCGGGCGTAGACCTCCAGAACGGCGTGGAAATTTTCTTCGTCGGCCGAGGCCGGGTCCAAAAGATACTCGATACGGTACTTGTGGCCGCCGGTCGGGAAGGCCGTGGCGGGCAGGAGGTGGCGGAAATTGTAGCCGTCGTCGTACGGCCATGAGTCGTCGTTTTGGGCGGCATTGTAGACCACGTCGGCGACGACGGGCGTGAGCGTGGCGGTCAGGGCCCGGTTGTTGTCGGCGTCGCGGACCTGGCAGCTTATCGACGTGATGTCCAACTGCTGGATCAGGCTGCCGTCGTAGCCGACGATCCGGCCGAGGACCAGGCAGCCGGAATCTTCCCAAATGTAGTGCAGGTCGAGCGTGGGGATTGGCGAGGGCATTGCGTCTGTGCTCAGGGGATGACGTGTGTGCGGGTGAAGCCGGGTTGGTGGATGTGGGATAGGGCGAGGCCCGGCTGGTGGACGTGGGAAAGGGAAAGGCCGGGCTGGTGAATGTGGACGTGGGTGAACCGGTAGGGGCCGACGGTGTAGGGCAGGACGATCGTCGGGGCGACGACGGACCAGGTGCTGCTGGCCGGCGAGGGGAGGCAGGTTTTTTCGACCGCCCCGGGCGCGACAACGGACCAGTCGGAGGCCGCGGGCGCGGGGGCAACCACCCGGGCGACGGTCGGGGCGACGGCCGACCAGGCGGACGGGATGGGGGCGGGGCTGGCGGTCTTGGTCAGCGTCGGGGCGACGGCGGACCAGTCGGACGCAATGGGGGCGGGGCTGGCGGTCTTGGTCGTCGTCGGGGTCGTCGTCGACCATGCGGAGGCCGCAGGCGCGGGCGCGATGGCCTTGGCGATCGTCGGGCCGAGGATGGACCAGGTGGAGAGGACCGGCGCGGGGGTTGCAGTCTTGGTTACGGCGGGCGTCGTCGTCGACCAGGCCGAGGCGGTCGCGGCGGGCGAGACGCTCTTGGTTATGGTGGGCGCGACGACGGCCCAGGTCGCGACGACGGGGGAAGGATTGACGGTGATGTCACCCGCGACCGCAGAGGCGAACACCCGCTGGGGCAGGAGGTTGATCAGCCCGCCGATCGAGACCGGATCGTTCAGAGAATCGAGGTAGAGTTGCTGGATTTCTTGGAGGAGGAGGGCACGGGAGTGAATGGCGGTAGGCCCGATCTGCCCTGTATAGAATCGGTCGTTGTCCGTCGACCGTCTGGCGAAATTCAGTGGCTCTGTGCATGTGCCAATGGTAGCCGGTGTTCCCGCCGCCGCAGCACTGATCGCTACAGATTGCCCGTTGACGTAGAGCTTGAGGCGGTTGGTGTCACCAGTCAATCCGCCGTCGAATACCATGCTGAGATGAGTCCGGACACCGTTTGCGACCACGACATCATCGGTTACGTTGTATTTTGCGGCCGCGTTCATCACCCCAAAATAAAGCCGTCCCGACGTTAAGTGGTGCGTCTGAATCCACCAACCGTCTGTTGCGTCCGCCTGGCCTATGATGTAATTCAAGTACGACAGAGTCGTCGGACACACCCATAACGATACGGAGAGGGCACTCAGTCCATCTAGTGCGGCGATATGCGGAATGTTCAGGTAAGCTGGGGGCGCAAACTCCAACGCCCACCCCATCTCGGTCGGCACCCAATCCGTAGCCGGGTCCATGTGGATCAAGGTGCCGTAGTTGCCGTTCGGGCCCGGGTCGCAGAGGTCCATCAACCGGCTGCCGCCCTGGGCGCCGTCGGGCGTTTTCCACAACGCAACCAGATCCCGGGCCAGCGGGTGCAGCCGGTTGATCGGCTGCACCATGTCGACCATCCGGCCGCGGAGTCGATTTGGCAAAAGCAGGGTCATGTCTGATCGTCCGAATCGTAGGTGGTCCCGATGACCTTGACGTGGCCGTTCGCCCCGGCCGCCCCTTCGTGGCTCCAGATGACGCGGTAGGATTCGATCCCGTTCAGATCGAGGGCGCAGACGAACCGGCTGGCATCGTTCCAGATCACGTCCGCGTTGTCCTTCTCGGTCGTCAGGCCGTCGACCAGATTGATCGAGGTATCGGTAACGATTTCCTGGCACTCGGCCCACTCGCTG
>DATLAN010000218.1:0-14035 GCA_035527455.1 Thermoguttaceae bacterium | reverse complement strand
TCGAGATGCTCCTCGTCATCACCCAGTTCCTTGATCGCCCGACGGCCGGCCAGATCCATGACCGACTTGGAACGAGAGAAGTTCAGGAACTTGCAGCCGTGGATCAACGGGGGACAGGCGGGCCGCATGTGGATCTCTTTGGCGCCATAACCGTAAAGCCGCTGGATGGTGTCTTTCAGTTGGGTGCCGCGAACGATCGAATCCTCGCAGAACAGCAGCCGCCGGCCCGCGATCAGCTCGCGGATGGGAATCAGCTTCATCCGCGCCACCAGGTCCCGCACCCGCTGATCCTGCGGCATGAAACTGCGAGGCCAGGTCGGCGTGTACTTGACGAACGGGCGCCCGTAGGGGACGCCCGCCGCGTTGGCGTAGCCGATGGCGTGGCCGGTTCCCGAGTCGGGAATGCCGGCCACCATGTCGATCTGGCAGTCGTCGGCGGCGGCCAGGGCCGCGCCGCAGCGATTGCGGGCTACCTCGACGTTGATCCCTTCGTAGTCCGACGCCGGATAGCCGTAATACACCCAGAGGAACGTGCATATCTGCATCTCTTCGCCGGGGGGAATGAGGGTCTCGGCCCCGTCGGCGGTGATCTGCACGATTTCGCCCGGCCCGAGATAATGCTCGACTTCGTAGTCGAGATTCGGCAGGGCGCAGGTTTCCATGGCGACGGCACAGGCGCCCTCTTTTCGGCCGACGACCACCGGTGTGCGTCCCAACAGATCGCGGGCGGCGTAGATGCGATCCTCGGTCAACAGCAGCAACGAGCACGATCCCTCGATGACCTTCTGCGCGTGCAGAATGCCGTCTTCGAAGCTGCTTTCCCGGTTGATCAGCGTGGCGACCAGTTCGGTGGGATTGACCACGCCGCCGCTCATCTCCGAGAAATGGGCCGATCGGCTGTCGAAGATTTCGGCACACAGCGCGTCGACGTTCTCGATCCGTCCCACCGTGACCAGCGCGTAGGTGCCCAAGTGGGAACCGATGATCAGCGGCTGGTCGTCGTAGTCGCTGATCACGCCGATGCCGGTCGTGCCGTGCATCTTGCCCAGATCGTCCTCGAACTTGCTCCGGAACTGGGAGTTGGAGATGTCCTTGATGAATCGAATGAAACCCTTGTCGTTCTTGACGGCCATCCCTCCCCGCACGGTGCCGAGATGGGAATGATAGTCGGTGCCGTAGAACAAATCGGCGACGCAGTCCTGCTTCGAAACGATGCCGCAGAATCCGCCCATGGTGGTTTCCTCCCAAAGACCAGGATTTCGACAGGATCGGCCGGCCAAGCCGCCGGGAAGTCTTTATTCCTAGGGCGAATCGGAAGCTACGTCAAGGGGGCCGCCGGGTCTATCGCCCACTCCCACGAACGGCCTCATACGTCCGCCCATGGATGTGGTTACGGTGGTTGTGCAGGGCGATTTGGGCGAGTTTGCGGCCGTAGGGAGTCGGATACTCGCCGGTGATGCAGGCACGGCAAAGCGAACCGGCGTCGCAGCCGATCGCCCGGGCAACCGACGCAACCGGCAGGTAGCGGAGCGAGTCGGCCCCCAATCGGGCGGCCATCTCGGCTTCGGCTTTCTCGGTCAACGGGCCGCTTTCGAGGAAATGCGGCGCGAACAGCTCGCCGACCGTCGACATGTCGATGCCGTAGAAGCAGGGAGCCACGATCGGCGGGCAGGCGACGCGGACGTGGATTTCGCGGGGAAGTCCCAATTGCCGGATCCGCTGCACCAAGGCCTTCAGCGTCGTGCCGCGCACGAGCGAGTCTTCGACCAGCAAGACGCGCTTCCCCTCCAGGACTTCTCGCAAAGG
This sequence comes from Thermoguttaceae bacterium, assembly GCA_035527455.1. Lineage (GTDB taxonomy): Bacteria > Planctomycetota > Planctomycetia > Pirellulales > Thermoguttaceae > DATLAN01. The sequence goes on along the minus strand of DATLAN010000218.1, from coordinate 12,229 downwards.
CGTGTACTTGGTCTGGGCCTTCTGCTTGCGGTTGCTGTCCCCTTCGATGAAGGTGCGCCCGCTGTAGCGATTGCGGATGAGGCCCTCCACACTGGGGATCGCCAGGGCGTAAGCCATCGCGTCGGCGGCGGCCTTGCTGGTGTCGGGCACGGGCACGACGACCGTATCCTTGTCGATGGGCACCGTCTCCAGACGGGCCAGCTCTTCGCCCAGCGCCTTACGGGCCAGGTAGACGCTCCGACCGTCCAGCGTGCTGGCCACGTTGGAGAAGTAGATCCACTCGAAGAAGCAATGGGCCCGGCGGGGACTGGGGGCGAACGACTCGAACTTCAGCCGTCCCTCGCTGATGATGGCCGCCTGTCCGGGTGGAACCGACTTGATGCTCTCCGGGGCGAAGCCCAGGTTCAACAGGGCGACGCTTTCGCTGGCCGCGGCGAACAACGGGCCCTCGACGGCGTAACTCAGCGGCTTGATCCCCAGCGGATCGCGCAACACCATCATGTTGCCCAACGCGTCGAGAAATACCATGCTGTAGGCGCCGTCGAATTTCTCGGCCAACTTGCGGCAGACCTCGATCAGGGGCGGATGGGGGTCGACCGACAACGCCGTACACAACTGGTGCATGATGATTTCGGTGTCGGTCTCCCGCGAGAGATAGTTGTCGTCGTTGCCGAGCAACTCCCCGCGGAGATCCATGTAGTTGGCCAACTGGCCGTTGAAGGCGAAGCTGAACCACTTGCGCTTCTTGATGTGGTGGCGTTCGAACGGCTGGGCGTAGCGGCGGTCGTCCAACCCGCAAGTAGCGTAGCGCACGTGCCCGATCGCTGCCCGACCGGCGTATTCCTTCATCAGGTTCTCGAACTTGCCGCGGTGATTCAGCCGAAAAACCTCGTTGACGCTGCCGATGTCCTTGTGCGTGTCGATCAACTGGTTGCGATCGGGATTGTAGGTGGTCATCCCGGCCGAAAGCTGGCCGCGGTTCTGGATGTCCAGCAACATCCGGGGCATCAGCCGGGCGATCTCCTCGGGACCTTGCTGGGGGCACAAGGGGCTGTTGCCGCGCCCGGGCAAATGGTAAATCGCGGCAACCCCACATTCGTCACGCAGTTCGTTCATAAGGCAGGAACTGACCGAGGGCAGGTAGAGTCTTGCGTTGTGACTTTTGCGCGCCGTGCGCACGACTCGTGGGGCACGTTTTCAACGTGCCTTTTCTTGTGGGGCATGTTTTCAACGTGCCTTTTCGGTGGTAGGCACGTTGAAAACGTGCCCCACGTTGGGACACACGGCACCACAGCACCATTGTAGACGGCGGACGCGAGTTTTACAACGGGCTCGCAGGCCGCCCTTCCTGCTTTGCCGAGCTTGCATTATCATAAATACTGGTGTATTCCCGCCCAAACCCGCTATGCCCCCTGGAAACCGATGACCGATCTCTTGCGCCAAGAAATCGCCACCTCCGCCGCCACCATCGTGGTCAAGGTCGGCACCCGCGTCTTGTGCCGGGAAGACGGGCGCCTGCGGCCCGAGCGGATCGAACAGCTCGCCGAGCAGTTGCACCGGGTGCTGGATACCGGCCGAAAGGTGGTACTGGTCAGCTCCGGGGCCGTGGGAGCCGGGATGGGACGCCTGGGGCTGGCTCGCCGGCCAGAAGACGTGGCCCAGCTCCAGGCCGTCGCCGCGGTCGGACAGAGTGTCTTGGTCGAGGCCTACGAGCGAGCCCTGCGGACCCACGGGCACCACGTCGCTCAAGTCCTCCTGACGGCCGAAGATCTCGAACACCGCACCCGCTACCTCAACGCCCGAAATACGCTCCGGGCGATCCTGGACCTGCCGGCGGTCCCGGTGATCAACGAGAACGACACCGTCGCCGTCGATGAATTGCAGATCACCTTCGGCGACAACGACCGGCTGGCCGCCATCGTCACGAACCTGATTCAGGCCCCCCTGCTGGTGTTGCTCTCCGACGTCGACGGGCTGTACGACGGCGATCCGGCCGATCCTCGTTCGCGGATCATCCCTACGGTCGAACGCTTCGACCGATCGATCCTCGCCCTGGTGCAGGATCGTTCGGGCGGCCTGGGCAAAGGCGGCATGACCAGCAAGCTGGAAGCTGCCCGACTGGTCACCGCCGGAGGGGAAAACGCGATCATCGCCGGCGGCCACACGCCGGACGTGCTGCCCAGGATCATCGCCGGCGAGCCGTTGGGCACCTTGATCCTCGCCCAGGGGCAAACCATGGCCGCACGCAAACGCTGGGTCGCGTTGACGGTCAAGCCCCGGGGGAAATTGCGGCTCGATGCGGGTGCCCGCCGTGCCGTCGAGCAGCAGGGACGCAGCCTCCTGCCGATCGGCGTGCAGGACGTGGACGGAGACTTCAAGAAGGGCGACGTGATCGCGCTGTGCGATTCCCAAGGCGAGGAATTCGCCCGCGGGTTGACCAACTACACTGCCGACGACGTTCGGCGGATCAAGGGCCTCCAGACCGGCCAGATCGCCGCCGCCTTGGGACATTGTCCCTACGACGAAGTGATTCATCGTGATAATATGGTTCTGACGAGTTGAATGGGAGTCGTTGATGTTGCGAAGCTGACGTTGCGAAGCCGCAAGCGGCTACTAACCCACTGCCCACTGCCCACTACCCACTGCCCATGCATTCCGCCCGACCGATCCCGGCCACACGCACTCCTTGCTTCGGATTCGAGTCCAATGACGACGCTGCCCGACACGTCGCGCAGATGGTCGCCAACACGGTCCGCGAGCGAAACGCCTTCGGGCAGCACGCCGTGCTCGGGCTGCCGACCGGCTCGACCCCGGTGGGCGTCTATCGCCAACTGGTCCGCATGCACCGCGACGAGGGGCTCGACCTCTCCCGGGTGATCACTTTCAACCTCGACGAATACTACGGCCTGCACACCGACCGGTTGCAGAGCTACCACCGCTGGATGTGCGAGACGTTCTTCGACCACGTGAACATCCCCCGCGAGAACGTCCACCTGCTCGACGGCACGGTCGCCCCGGAGGCCGTCGAGCGGCACTGCCGGGAGTTCGAGGAGGCCATCCGCCGCGCCGGCGGGATCGACCTGATGCTCCTGGGCATCGGCCGCAACGGCCACATCGGCTTCAACGAGCCCTTCTGCGAACGCCACAGCCGCACGCGGCTGATTACGCTGGATCCGGTCACCCGAAAGGACGCCGCCAGCGATTTCTACCACGAGGAAAACGTGCCCACCCAGGCGCTGACCATGGGCATCGGCACGATCTTCGAGGCGCGGAAGATCATCCTGATGGCCTTCGGCGAACACAAGGTTCGGATCGTCCGCGAGGCGGTCGAGGGGCCGATCAGCGACCGCGTGCCGGCCAGCTACCTCCGCGAACACCCCGACGTGGCCGTCGTGCTCGACGAAGCGGCCGCCGCCGAACTGACCAGCGTGGCCACGCCCTGGATCCTCGGCCGCGTCGAGTGGACCGACGCCTTGATCAAGCGGGCCGTGCTTTGGCTTTGCGAGAAGACGGGCAAGGCCCTGTTGAAGCTCGACGGCGAGGATTTCCGCCAACACAACCTCCACCAACTGCTCCGCGACCACGGCCCCTCGCAGACGCTGGCCCATCGGGTGTTCAAGTGGATGATGGACACGATCGAGTACAAGCCGGCCGGACGCGATCGGCAGCGGGTCCTCTGCTTCAGCCCCCACCCGGACGACGACGTGATCAGCATGGGCGGTACGATGATTCGCCTGAACGAGGACGAGCACGAGGTCCACGTGGCCTACATGACCAGCGGCAACATCGCCGTGTTCGACCACGACGCCCGGCAGGTGGCCGATCTGTTGACCGAGTTGAATCGCCGCTTCCAGATCGACGCCGACAAATCGCCCGCGTTGGAAACCCACGTCCATCGAGCGTTGGCTGAAAAGGGGCCCGGCGAGCCGGACGTCGACGAGGTGCTGAGAATCAAGGAGCTGATCCGTTGGAGCGAGGCCAAGTCGGCCGCCGAGGTCTGCGGCTGCCGCGAGGAGAACCTGCACTTCCTCAACCTGCCCTTCTACCGGACGGGCACGATCGCCAAGAATCCGATCACCGAGGAAGACGCCCGGCTGGTCCGCGAGCTGATCGAGCAGGTCCAGCCCGGCCAGGTCTACGTGGCCGGCGACCTGTCCGATCCGCACGGCACGCACCGGCTCTGTGCGGAGGTGATCTTTCAGGCGCTCAGGGGCATCGAGGCCGACACGGGCGCCCGGCCGGCGGTCTTGCTCTATCGCGGCGCGTGGCAGGAATGGGCCCCACACGTGATCGACATCGCGGTACCGCTGAGCCCGGGCGATTTGAAGCTGAAGAAGACGGCCATTTTCCGTCACGAATCCCAAAAGGACTCGGCCCTGTTCCCCGGCCCGGACGATCCCCGCGAGTTCTGGCAGCGGGCCGAAGACCGCAACCGCCACACGGCCGACCTCTACAACCGCATCGGCCTGCCGGAGTACTACGCCATGGAAGCCTTCGTCCGCTGGGATGGGTGAATTCGCCGCGACTTCCGCAGGTCATGCTCTGCATGACATGAACTGTGCATGACATGAACCGAGTGCGTCGAAAAAACGCCCGCCGACTGCGTTCGGCGGGGTCCTCCTTTCGTCGCAAGAACGGACATCGGCCGCTAAGCTAAGCACGACGCAAGTCCTCGTACGCCACCGTCCGATCGCGTCCCAGACGCTTCGCCTCGTGCATGGCCGCATCGGCAACGGAATAGACGGTATCGGCCGAGAGCGTTGTGGCCGGTGATTCGACCGACGCCACGACGTGATAGCCCGCGCTGGCGGTTATCGCGTGGGTAGCGGCCTGGATCAACCGAGGGGGGAGCGTCGTGCGGACCCGGTCGACGACCGAGGCGGCCGTTGGTTCGTCGGGCACCCAGAGCAGCAGGCCGAACTCGTCGCCGCCGAGCCGGGCCACGAAGTCGTCCTGCCGCAGACTCTCGCGAATCGACCGGCCCGAGGCCCGCAACACCTCGTCGCCGACCGCGTGGCCGTGGGTGTCGTTGACGCGCTTGAAGTGATCCAGATCGAGAACGGCCACGCAAAGCCGCTGCGAGCGGGGGCCTTCGGGACCCGCGATGCGAGCGAGACGCTCTTCCAGGCCGTCCTGCCATGCCCGGCGGTTGGGTAGGCCCGTCAGCGGATCCGTCAGCGCCTGCTCGGCCAACCGGCGATGGCTCTGGGCGGCGGATTTTTCGCGGCGACGCAGCCGCACGATTTGGGCCAGGAGCCGACAGGCCAGCCGCAGTTCCCGCGCCGTCACGTCCTCCGGCAGGGCGACGTCGGCCCGCCCTTGCCCACCACCGATCTTCACAACGCCCACCAGCGTGGGAGGGGCCTTCCCGGGCAGGATTTCCGGGTCGCGGTGCCCGGGCAGGTCCCGGTCGGTGACGACCACGTCGGGATGGGCAGAAGGTGGAATCTCCAAGCGAGACAGCCAAATGACCGTCTCCGATCCCGCGAGCATTGCCGCCCAACGCTCCGCGGACGCTCGAGAGTCCGCCAAGACCAGGATTTTCACCTCCGGGGATTCTTCCATGTTTTCGATTATAGCGGCGGCCGCTCCTTGCAGCATTCCCGCCGCTTGCTAGAATCTCACACTGGAGGCGGCGAGTCGAAAATGGGGACTGGCTCCGGGCCATGTTTTGGCTGCGGAGTCGCGAAAAGCGTACGGCGGCCCGGTGCCTGTCCCCTTTTTCGACGGCTTTCGGAGTACACCGTCCAAGAAATGAGGGCTGGCAGCGGCGTCTGCATCGGCGGCCGCGCAGGAATGACTTGTTCAATCGGGTGGCCCAGAGGGTTCGCGGCACGATGAGCACCGAAACCGCTCCGTTCGACACCGTGCCGGCAGCCTGGACCCGGCGGCACCTGTTGACGCTCGAGGAGCTTGCGGCCGAGGAGATCACGCTGATCCTCGACACGGCCGAGCAGTTCAAGCAGGCGATGATCGAGGGCCGAAAGAAGATCCCGCTTCTGACGGGCAAGACCTGCGTGAATCTGTTCTTCGAGAATTCCACCCGCACACGGATCAGCTTCTCCCTGGCCGCCCGACGCCTGGGGGCCGATACGGTCGATTTCTCCTCCGCCACCAGCAGCCTCTCGAAGGGCGAAACGTTCATCGATACGGCCAAGAACATCGAGGCGATGGGAGTCGACATCGTCATTCTTCGTCACCGCACGCCGGGCAGCCCGCAACTCTTGGCCCAGAACATCCGGAGCGGGGTGATCAACGCCGGCGACGGGCCGCATGAACATCCCACCCAGGGCCTGCTCGACATCATGACCATCCGCCAGCGCCGCGGCAGTTTGGAGGGGCTCACCGTGGCCCTGGTCGGCGACATCGCCCACAGCCGCACGGCCCGATCGAACATCTGGGGCCTGAAGAAGCTCGGAGCCCACGTGATCGTTTGCGGCCCCTCGACGCTGGTCTCGCCCCGTTGGGCGGAGATCGGCGTGGAGTACTCGTACAGTCTCGACGCGATCCTGCCCCGGGTGGACGTGTTGAACCTGTTGCGCATCCAGTTCGAGCGGCAGTATTCGCGGCCGTTCCCCTCGGTCCGCGAATACGCCCACCTGTACGCCATGAACCGCCAGCGGCTGGCGAAGGCGAAAAACGATATCCTGATCCTCGCGCCCGGGCCGATCAACCGGGGCGTGGAGGTCACCCCCGACGTGGCCGACGGCCCCCAATCGGCCATCCTGGAGCAGGTCACCAACGGCGTGGCCGTCCGCATGGCCGTGTTGTGGCTGATCGGCGGAAGACTGAGCGAATGACGAATGTCTAATGACGAATGTCTAATGACGAATGTCTAATGACGAATGTCTAATGACGAATGTCTAATGACGAATGTCTAATGACGAATGTCTAATGACAAACGCGTCCCCAATCCCCAATCCCTCGCCCCTAATCCCTCCCCCCATGCCCATCCTGATCCAAAACGGCCGCGTGATCGATCCTTCGCAGCAAATCGACCGTGTGACCAACCTGCTGATCGCCGACGGCCGCATTGCCGCCTACGACGCTAAACCTCGTGGAGGGGAAACGATCATCGACGCGACCGACAAGATCGTTTCTCCCGGGCTGATCGACATGCACGTCCACCTCCGCGAGCCGGGAAGCGAAGAGGACGAGACGATCGAATCCGGCACGGCCGCCGCGTTGGCCGGCGGGTTCACGTCGATCGCGTGCGTCCCCAACACCGATCCGCCCATCGACACGCAGGGGGCCGTCGAGTTCGTCCGCGGCCAGGCGGCCCGGGCCGACAACTGCAACGTGTTCGTGATCGCCTGCGTGAGCAAAAACCGCGAAGGGAAGGAACTCGCCGAGATCGGCCAGTTGGTCAAGGCCGGCGCCGTGGCTTTCACCGACGACGGGGCGCCGATCTACGACCCCGAGTTGATGCGCCGGGCGTTCGAATACTGCCTGATGTTCGACAAGCCCGTCTTGAACCACGCCGAGATCCGCGAGTTGACCGAACACGGCGTGATGCACGAGGGGCTCACGTCGCTGATCCTCGGGCTGGCCGGCATGCCCACCGCGGCCGAGGACGTGATGGTCAGCCGCGACATCGCGCTGGCCGAGGCGACCGGGGGGCGATACCACCTGATGCACGTCTCCACCGGCGGGAGCATCGACGCGGTACGCCGGGCGAAACAGCGCGGCGTGCGCGTGACCACGGAGGTCTGCCCGCACCACTTCAGCCTCACCGACGAGAGCCTGCGGTCGTTCGACTCCAACTTCAAGATGAACCCGCCGCTGAGGGGCAAAGGGCACGTGAAGGGCTGCATCGACGGGCTGATCGACGGCACGATCGACGTGATCGCCACCGACCACGCCCCGCACGCCAAAGAGAAGAAGATGCAGGAACTCGATCGGGCCCCCTTCGGCATCGTCGGGCTGGAGACCGCGTTGGGGCTGGTGGTGACCAGGCTGATCGAGCCGGGCCACCTCGACTGGCCGGCCGCCCTGGCCAGAATGACCTGCAACCCGGCCCGCATCCTGCACATCCCCAAAGGCACGCTGCAGATCGGCGCCGACGCCGACGTGACGATCATCGACCCGAAGGTCCGCTGGACGGTCGATCCGGCCGAGTTCCGCTCGAAGAGCACCAACACCCCGTTCGCCGGCTGGGAGCTGACCGGCCGCGCCGAAACGGTCATCGTCGGCGGCCGCGTGAAGTTCCGCCGATAGCCGCTTGCCGTGGGGCACGTTTCCAACGTGCCTGGCACGATGCAATCGTGCCCCACTTGTTCTTTGCCTTCTGGTCAGGCTGACGGAAAGACGGTATAAATGTGCGATAGTGTCTGCCCTCACCCCCTGCCCCTCTCCCAGAGGGAGAGGGGAGATCAGTTGGTGTCTTGCCCGCGCCCCGTGATTTGCTGATGATCCAACCCGCCCACACCCCCGCCCCCCGGCAAGACGACCCGCCGTATCAGCGGGGCGAGCCGGTGGCGCTGTTCGTTCCGTGTTACGTCGACCAGTTCTATCCGCGGATCGCCCGGGCCACCGCCCGGTTGCTCCAGAGGCTCGGCGTGCCGGTCGTCTTTCCTGAGAAGCAGACGTGCTGCGGCCAGCCGGCGTTCAACTCGGGCTATTGGGAAGAAGCCCGGAAGGTGGTGCGTCACTTCTGCAAGGTGTTCGCCGACCATCGCTGGATCGTTTCGCCCTCGGGTTCGTGTTCGGCGATGTGCCGGGTCTTCTTCGGGCACGTCGACGCGGACCGGCACGTGACCGACGTGGGTCGCCGCGTGTTCGAGTTGACCGAGTTTCTGGTCGAGGTCCTGGGCGTGACCGATACGGGGGCTCGGTTCCCGCACAAGGTGACCCTGCACAACGGCTGTCACACGCGGCGGGAGCTGGGCGTGGTCGAGCCGCCGCTGGAGCTGTTGAAGAACGTCCGCGACCTGACCTACTGCGAGCTGCCCGACATGCCCGACTGCTGCGGATTCGGCGGCACGTTCAGCGTGAAGATGCCCGAGGTGTCGCTGTCGATGGGGAAGGCCAAGGTGGAGAACATCGTCCGCAGCGGGGCCGAGGTGGTCGTTTCGCCCGACATAAGCTGCATGATGCACATCGGCGGGATGCTCGAGCGAGATCCCGATACGCGGCACATCCAAGTCAAGCACATCGCCGAAGTGCTCGACGCGGGTGTGGAGTAATCAAGGGCCGCTTGCGGCTTCGCAAGGAAAGTCATCATAATCAAGCGTCTTGTTGCGAAGCCGCAAGCGGCTAAAGCGAGTGATCTTCATGTCGAATCAAGACGTCCATCTCGAAGGGGCCCCGTTCCTCGAGGAGCAAACGGCCGGACTCTATCGCCCGGCCGGGTCGAAGGCCACCGGGGAAGCGGCCGTGCGTTCCACCAGGCAAAACCGGCAGGTCACCGACGCGATTCCCTATTGGCAGGATTGGCGCCGGCAGGCCCAGGCCGTCAAGGCCCACGCGGTCGCCAACCTCGACAAGCTGCTGGTCCAGTTCGAGCAGAACATCACCGCGCGGGGCGCCAAGGTCCTTTGGGCCCAAGACGCCGAAGAGGCCAACCGCCACGTGCTCGACATCGCCCGGCAGCACAACGTCAAGACGGTGGTCAAGGGCAAGTCGATGGTCAGCGAGGAGATGGAGCTGAACCACAAGCTGGCGGCGGCCGGCATTCGGGCGTTGGAAACCGATCTGGGCGAATACATCGTGCAGCTTGCCGAACAACGCCCCACCCACATCGTCACGCCCGCCTTGCACCTCTCGGCCGAAGAGGTCGGGCGGCTGTTCTCCGAGAAGCTGGGCGAAGAGTTCAGTGCCGAGCACCAACACCTGACCAACATCGCCCGGCGACGCCTCCGCGAGGAATTCCTCCGCGCCGACATGGGCACCTCGGGCGTGAACTTCGCGATCGCCGACACCGGCACGCTGGTCATCGTCGAAAACGAGGGGAACGTAGGACTCTCGACCTCCACGCCGCCGATCCACGTGGCCCTGATGGGCATGGAAAAGGTGCTCCCGCGGATCGATCACCTGCCGCTCTTCCTGAACATGCTCGCCCGGGTGGGCACAGGACAGAAGCTGACGACGTACACCCACCTGATCCACGGCGCGACTTCCGGCCGGAAGCTGTACGTGATCATCCTGGACAACGGCCGCTCGAAGATCCTCAACGATCCGGCCGCCCGGGAGGCCCTGCGCTGCATCCGCTGCGGCATGTGCCTGAACGTCTGCCCGGTCTATCGCCGCGTGGGCGGCTGGGCCTACGGCTGGGTCTATCCGGGTCCGATCGGGTCGATCATCACGCCGCACCTGGTCGGGCTGGACCGGGCCGCCACGCTGCCGTTCGCCTCGTCGCTCTGCGGGGCCTGCCAGGAGGTCTGCCCAGTGCGGATCGATATCCCGCATCAATTGGTCCATCTGCGGCATCGGGCGGTCAACGAACCGTCGCCGATGAACTCCGCCCGCGAGCGGCTAACGTGGAAGCTCTGGGCCTGGGCGATGAGCGGCCCGCGGCGGTACCGTCTGGCGATGCGGGCCGTGCGGCTGGGCGTGCGGCTGGCGAAGTTCCTCCCCTGGCACCCCGGCAAGCTGGGCGCCTGGACCCGCGGCCGCGAGTTGCCCAAGCCCTCCGGTCGGCCGTTTCGCCACTGGTGGAAACGCCGCCGACAGTAGCCGAATTCGCCGGAACTGGGTACGTTCCGCCCCTCGGCGGACATCGGCTACTGGGTCGCGTGCAACTGCGCAAGCAACCGCTTCACCACCTCCGGCTGCTCCCCGGCAATGTTGACGTTCTCTTGGGGATCGGTCTGATGGTCGTAGAGTTCGATTTGGGCGACCTCGCCCGTCTTCTTGTGGATCCACTCGACGATCCGGTAGCGGTCCGTTCGCAGGGCCTTTCCGAAGAATCCTCCGCCGCGGTGGAAACAGCTCATGGCGCCGGGTTTTCCCGGGGCGCCGGGGTCGTCGAGCATCGGCACCAGACTGCAACCGGCCAGATCCTCCGGCGCAGCGAGTCCGGCCAACTGAGCCAGCGTGGGATAGAGATCGACCGTCTCGGCCAGTCCGTCGGCGGGTTTGCCCGGCTGGGGCATTTCGGGAACCTTGACGATCAAGGGGCTTCGGGTGGCGATTTCGAAGTTCGTACACTTGCCGAACATGTCGTGCTCGCCCAAATGCCAGCCGTGGTCGCCCCACAACGCGACGACCGTGCTGCGGTCGAGCCCCAGGCGTTTCAGCTCGTCCAGCACCTTGCCGATCTGGGCATCGACGTAGCTGACGCACGCGAAGTAGGCGTGCCGCTGGTTTCGAGCCTGGGCAGGCGGGACGTTACTGGCCCCGTGCGGCCAGTGGTAATGGGTGGTCAACTCCAGGCTGGGATAACAACTGATCGCCGGATCGACGTTCTTCGGCGGGAACGGATTCGGCGCCAGCCCGACCTTCTCCGGATCGTAAAGGTCCCAGTATTTCTTCGGCGCGTTGTGCGGCAGGTGCGGCTTGAAGAAACCCACGGCCAGGAAGAACGGTCCGCCGCGTGATTTCAGATCCTGCAACTGCTCGACCCCCAAGCGAGCGATCAGCCCGTCGGCATAGCCCTCGTCCGACACGTCGGCCGCTTCGAACGGCAAACGGGGCGGTTCATTCTTGGCCCAGCGGATGATCGCGTTGTACGCCCTTCCGTGGGCATAAGCAAAGAACGCCCGCCATGGGTCTTGCCACGGGCCGCTGGGTCCCATCGCCAGGTCCCAACTGAAGGGGATCTGGTGCGTGGTGTACTGCGGCGGCAACGTCCCGCCCGGCTCGTGGCTGACCTTGCCGATTGAGACCGTTCGATAACCGCCGCGGTGGAACAGATGGGCGATCGAGACCGGGTTTTCGGGTTCCTGCGTTCGTTTGCGGTCTTCGGCCCAGCAGTCCCAGCTTTGCAGCACGCGCCGGCCGGTGAGCAACGAACATCGCGAAGGACCGCAAACGGCAATCTGCACGTAATGCCGCGTGAACACCCGGCCTTCCTCCGCCAGCCGATCGATATTCGGCGTGACCATCTCGCCGCAGCCGTAACAGCCAAGCTGCGGGCGGAGATCGTCCACGCAGATCAACAGCACGTTGGGGCGTTTCGGGCTTGTATCGGCCCGTGCCGACCGGAGGGCAACCAGGGAACCGAGAAAGACGACGCACAACGCCGTCAGCCTGAAGAAACTGGATTGCGGCATGGTCTGGAGCCTCCTTC
>DATLAN010000217.1:0-6141 GCA_035527455.1 Thermoguttaceae bacterium | reverse complement strand
CCCCTGGAAGACCTCAGGCGCCAGTACGTCCGCCACTGCCGCCAGGTCAACAAGCCCGGCACCGTCCGCCGCTACGAGTACAGTCTCGCCGCCATCCTCCCCCACGTGCCGAAGCGGGTGGCGCAGTTGACGGCCGACGCTGTGCTCGACTACCGGGAGCGGCGACTGGCCGAGGGGGTTTCCCCGCGGACGGTCAACATCGACGTGGACACGCTTGCCCGGATGCTGCGGTGGGCCGTTAAACGGAAAAAGATTGGCAGCAACCCGATTGACGGCATCGGGCCGCTACCACACGACCACCCCAAGGAAGGCAGGGCCCTGGAGCCGGGGGAGGTCGACCGGCTGCTTGACGCCAGCTCCCAGCCTTGGCGAGACGTGTGGTACGCCTTCCTCGTGACGGGCATGCGAAAGGCCGAACTCGCCGCCCTGACGTTTTCGGACATCGACTGGGATGCGAGGGAACTGAACGTCCGCCGGGGGGTGAGCAAGACCCACAACGCCCGGCGGATCCCCATCGAGCCGGGGCTGTGGAAAATCCTGTCCAAGCTGGAAGACGCGCGGAGCCTTCGAAGGGCCGGGGCGACCAGCGATCTTGCGGAGCGGTTCACCCGGAACCACGTCTTCACCACGACGCACAGCACGCCCCTGAACGGCAGCTGCATCTATCGGCGCCTGATGCGCTGTTACCACCTGGCAGGCATCCGGACGCGGCGAGTGGACGCGGAGGGACACGAGATCGACCACCTGGACGTTCACTCCCTCCGGAAGACGTTTGCCACGGACCTCATTGAGACGGGCACCGACCCGAAGACCGTTCAAGAGTTGCTGGGCCACAAGACCTTGGCGGTGACCATGCAGCTCTACGCGAAGATCCGATCGGGGAGCAAACACGCCGCGGTGTCCAAGCTGTCGTATGGGCGACCGAAAACGACACAAAAACTCCACAGTAGTTCCGAAGGGGGACAAGAAACGACTGGCGGAAGATCACCGCAAGTCCCTTCCTGATAAGAAGTACCGGAGGTGGGAGTTGAACCCACACGACCCTAAGGTCACTGGATTTTGAATCCAGTGGCGTGCCCGGGCCGCTTGTGTCGAAAACCCTTGTTTTTGCGGGGTTTTTGCGTTGCTTGCCCCTCCCGGGTAGACCCTCGAAAACCGCTGTTTTGGGCTGTTTTGGGCCCCTGAACGACACAAAAACTCCACAACCCCCCAGAGGACAGGAGATTTGAGCGATGCCCCGTTCCAAGAATTCGTCGGACTCGAAGGCGATTACCGAAGCCGTCGCGGAGCGGCTGGCCGTCGCGGCGATCGTCCAGGCCCTTGGCGGTAGGTTGACAGAAGCGGCAGAACTACTCGAAATGCCGGACGTTCGGCCGCTCTACGTAAACCTGCAGCGCCGCTCACGCTTGTTCGGCCGGCTCCGGAAAGCGGCCGAAAAGGCGGTCAAGAAGCGGTTGAGCCGGACGATCCCACGCTATCTCAAGATCGGAAGATCAACCTGCGGTTACTCCGAACAGCAGATTCTAGACTGGATGGATCAAGTCGCGTTTACGATCGCCAGCAAGTTTCTGCCGATCGAGGAAGCTGCAAAGCAAGTAGGAGTAAACCCCGCCACGTTTGTGTCGCAGAGGGCCAGGAAACCCAAAGCATGGCAAGAGGCGTTGAAAAGGCATGGGCTCGGGTGGGAGCAACCTGCCGAGAAGGAGGCGCAGCCGACCCCCCATGTTCGGGCTCGATTGCGCAAAGCGGCGGAGTGGGCCGTTCTTGGTTTCTCGTTCCAGTTTATTTCGAGGAACTTTGAGTTATCGGACGGCTGGCTTGCCAATGTTGTACGGTCGTATCCCAACTACTGGAGAGACCTGAAGGCCGAGGCCGCGAAGGCATGGGGCATCCCGGAAGACTGTACCGCGCGGACGTTGATCCTGAACAAGGAAGGCAAAGTCGCCATCCATGGGCGGAAACTGTTCGGATCTACGCAGACATCATCAGAGGCTGAGCGAGGAGAGGTTCCAAGAGTCTTTTCGGGACTGCCCCTGATTTGGGATAAGCAGGCAGGGAAACTCCGGAGGGGCCGCAAGCTCCTCCGGAAGGTCGATCTGGCGCGGGCCCCAAACCTAGTCGCCATTCTCGATGCGTTTGCAAAAGACAAGTGGGCCACGATGATCGCCGATCCCCTTTGTGTCGCATCGGGGCAATCCAATCCCGAGCGGTTGGCGGCTGCGGTGCAACGACTCAATCTGGGTTTGAAGACCATCCGGTTCGGAACCGAGGGCGGCGATCATATCACTTGGCGGAAACAATAGGGCCCACCCGTCCATGACCCGTCCATGACCCGTCTGACCCGTCCATGACCCGTCTGACCTCTACATGACCCGTTCTTGCATCCGCCCGCGGGGTGTGGCGTATCATGGCGGCATGGATGGAACCGCTGAAGACCGCTTGACCCGGATTGCCGACGCGGTGGAGCTGCTCACCCGCCGGCTCGCGGACGTCGGACCGCGCTTCCTTTCCGTGCAGGGCGCGGCCACCCGTGCGAGCTTGTCGACCGACAGCATCCGGCGGCTGGTCGAGAGTGGCCGGCTGACCGCCCTGCGGCCCGTGCGCGGCAAAGTCCTGATCGACGCCCGCGAACTCGACGCGCTTATCCTTTCGAGCACGGACCGGGTCCGCAACGGGCGAGGCCACGGGGGAGGCCGATGACCGCGGATCCGTCGGACCCCCAGCGTCGTTTCGACTTCTCCCGGGCGGAACAACTCGGAATTCTCCGGGATGCGAACTTGCCGCCGGGCAAAGGCAGGGACGGTATTGGCGTCACGCCCGTTGTGCTGAAGGCCGTCTTGCGTGCAATCGACGATCATGGCCGGGGGCGTGCGTGCTGGGCAAGCCAAGAGACCCTAGCGTCTGAGGTCGGTTGTAGCATTCGGCAGCTCCGCCGGGCGATCGAGGCCCTCAGAGACCTGGGCGTTTTGATCGTCGAGCGCCGTCTGGTCCGTGCGACTACGTCCGTATCGGCGAACCACTACACGCTGGTGTGGAGCCAGTTGGCGCTGCTGGCACAACCGAAAAGAGACCAGACCAATCGGCCTTCACAGCAGACCAATCGGCCTTTGAAGGCCGTTTCAAGAAGCGCTTTGAAGCGCAAAGAACCGCCACCCCCTCCCCCCTCAAAAAACGCTACGGTCGACGGTGACGCCTGGGCGGCGGCGGCGGAAATTTTAGGGGAGGTAGGAATCCAGTTTGTCGCAAAGATGCTGAAGCACGCTCGGGCCGCGGGGCTCGAGCCGGCCGAGGTAATCGAGATCGCTGAGACCTACGATCTGAACCGAGCGAAGTTCTCGGGACCCGGCGCGATTGCCTGTCGTATTCGCGAGGGGGCCTGGCCGAGCGATGGCGTCGTATCGGCCGCGGAGGCAAAGCGCCGCGCGAAGGAGGCCAAGCCGAGCCCGCTTCAGGAGATCAACGAGATGAAGCCCGACATAGAGGGATACAGAGGCAGCGTCCAGGCAGCGCTGAAGGGAATTCTCCGGGCGCGGGCATCGACCAAGGCGGCGAGGGTCGACGGGTGAAGTACGATGAGCTGGTCGACGTCCTGCGGTCCGGCGCGGCCTTGCCGGTGGCCACCATCACCGCGGTGGTCGAGGCAGCCGGCCGGACGCTTGGGGACCTGGTCGCGGCGCTGCACGACCCGGGGCGGGCGCCACGGCCGGGCGATCGATGCCCCGGGTGTGGGCTCGGCCGGCTGTCGATCGGGACCGTGCGCCGCCGGCGGGATCGGACCGTGCGATACCTGCGGTGCCCGGCCTGCGGCGAGACCGCCGGGAAGATGGTCAGATCCGAAAAATCGGAACCCGGGCTGGCGGGGCGGCGGCGAGGCCTCGAAGATGAATCCTGACACACGCAAAACCGAGGAGCCAAACATGAGCGCGCTCAATCGTTACTACCGCGAAATCCGCGGGGCCGCCCGGCCGGAAAAGCTGGCCGAGCTGCTTGCCGACCTCAAACCGCGCGGCTTCACCAAGGCCTGGCTGGAATTGCACAAGCTGGTCTTGACCGAACGCGAACGGCTGGCCGAGGCCGCGGCGAAGCTGCCGGAACTGCTGAAGGCCAGGAAGGCGGCGCACGAGGCGATCGACGATGACATCGGCTTTGCCCAGTCGAAAGAACACAAGGCCGCTCGGGAGAAGTTGGCGATGGAGTGGCAACGGCTGCATTGTGCATGTAGCACGGCACAGACGCAATCCGACGAGCTGGAGGGGATGTTGGGAGCGTTTCCCGTCCTGCTTCAGTCGGGTCGCGAAGGCGGTAGCTTGGGGCTGCCGCCGGCCGTCGCCAACGCCCTTATCGGTATTCTGGGCGACCAGGTAGACCGTTGCGAGACCTTCGACGTGCCGCCCCAAGACGAAGACACGAGCAACATTCTTTGGGAGTGATTCCATGCTGAGAAAGTTTCTTGAACTCTGCCGCCGCAGCCAGCCCGACGCCATTCATTGGCTGCCGGAGAGCGGGGCCGCCGGCGACGATCACCCGATTGTCCAGGGCGTCCGAAGGAAGGCCGGGGCGTTGCTTTCTGTGATGGCAAACGCCTCGGACGAAAACCCGTTCGATTTGCCGTGGAGCGAATTCACGCGGACCGCGCTCAGGCTGCTTGATACGCCGGTGCCGGAGAACGCGCGCTTGATGGCCCGTGCTTTTTCGGGCGGGGTCATCGGCGAGGCGATCGGCGCGGCCGCCAACTCGCTTTTTCTGAGCGGCTACGATGAACAAGCCGATTCGACCAGCGGTTGGGTTGGCACGGTGCCCGCTCGGGACTTCAAGGCCTTCAATGTGTTCACTCTCGAAAAGGGTGCCCGCCTGGGCCGCATTCCACGCGGTGGAACTGCGAAACACGCGGCGGTCGAGTTGAAGGCCGAAGGGGTCAAACTCGCGCGATTCGGGAAACAGTACGTCATCGACGAAACCGATCTGATCGACTCGCGCGATACCGTTGCCGCCTGGCTGCGGCCGTTGCAGGAGCTGGGGCGGGCCGCCAAACGAGTCAAAGGCGACCTGGTCTACAGCCTGATCCTCGAAAACCCCACGCTGGCCGCGGACAACGTGCCACTCTTCCACGGCAGCCACAACAACATGAGCACCGCTCCCCTTGACGTGGCCGCCCTGGGCGCGGGCGTGGCCGCGATCGCCGGCCAGGTCCTGACGGACGAACGGAACCACACGATTCACATCAACCTTCGGGCCCAGACCCTGATCGTGACGCCCCCGCTCTGGGCGGCGGCCCGCGAAGTGGAAAGCTCGCTGTGGATCGGCCAGGGCGAGCAGCTGGAGATCCGCCCGGAGAGCCGCATCGGCACCGCCGGGCTGACCGACCCGGTCACGGAAGAGACACGCGCGGGGCTGGCGACGAACTGGCTGCTGGCTGCCGGGCCGGAAGGCGCGCCGTCGATCGTGGTCAGCTACTTGAACGATCAGGCGGTCCCTCGTCTGCGGTCGAGGGAGCTGAGCAACGGCCAGTGGGGAGTGAGTTACGATATCGACCACGCGGTAGCCGCTGCGGCAGTCGACTACCGTGGCGTCTACTTCAGCACGGGCGCGGGGTAGCAGCATGGCTTGGCGAGACGACTACCCGCAGACGGACTACTTCGCCCAGAAGCACCGGAAGGGGGTCGGCCTGCTGCTGTGTGTGCATGTCGCGAGGGTCAAGATGAGCGGTGCCGAGGCGCTGGTCACGCTGCACGCCGATGACGACTGCGGGCTCGCCTTCAGCTTCATAACCTCGGCTGAAACGGCCCGGGACCAGGCGATGCTTGGCACCTTGTTGGAACGGCAATACAGCTTCCGGTTGAAGGCAACCCCAGCGGATTGCACGCACGCCCGCTGTCCGGAGGAACGAGAAACCACACGAACGAAGTCTCCCGTTGGGGCTGGCCGGCGGGCGGGCGGGTTCATCGCTCGCTCGCTCGCTGGCCGCTGGGGTCCTTCCCCGTGGGGAGGCGCTCGGGCTACGCCGCCTGCCATCTAGCGACTTTTTTGCATACATGGGTCCGATGTCTGAGTAAGTAAGGACGCCCGCCGAATGGAGCTGGTCCGCTCGTCAACATCCACCCATTTCTCACGAAATGGGGTCCTCGGCGATCGCCGGCACAG
>DATLAN010000216.1:0-4217 GCA_035527455.1 Thermoguttaceae bacterium | reverse complement strand
CACTTCGACTACGTCCACTACAATCCCGTCAAGCACGGGTATGTGGACGCACCGGCGAAATGGCCGTGGACCACGTTCCACAAGTACGTCCGCCTCGGCACCTATCCCCCGAATTGGGCCTCCGGTTCGTTGGATTTGTCCGGAGTCGACGATCAACTGCTCGAGTAGGTCAGGGCTTGCCCTGACGAAAAAGGCGTAGACGAAAATAGCGTAGGTCAGGGCTTGCCCTGACGGAATCGCGTAAACGGACTTCGACCTCGTCGTCGATATCCTTCGGTATCGTAGCGTCGTCGTCGATATTCGTCAGGGCAAGCCCTGACCTACAGAAACGGCAACGCCATGGAAGTCATCGACACCAGCCTGTACGATCACCCCAAATACTACGACCTCCTGTTCGGTTCCGACTGGAAGGCAGAGTTCGACTTCCTCGAGGCCTGCTTCGACAAACACGCCCGGCGGCCGGTCGGACGGCTGTTCGAGCCGGCCTGCGGCACGGGCCGGCTGATGGCGAAGTTTGCGGCGGTCGGGTACGACGTGTCGGGCAACGATCTCAGCGCCAAGGCGATCGAGTACTGCAACGCGCGGCTGAAGCGGCAGGGCTTTCCGCCCAGCGCCACCGTCGGCGACATGGCCGATTTCCGGCTGCGGCGAAAAGTGGACGCCGCCTACAACACGATCAACAGCTTCCGCCACCTGCCCGACGAGCGAGCGGCCGAAGGACATCTCCGCTGCGTGGCCGAGGCGCTGCGCAAGGGCGGGCTGTACGTGCTGGGACTGCACCTCACTCCCCGAGGCGACCCAGCCTGCACCGAGGAGTCCTGGTCGGCTCGCCGGGGCCACCTGGCCGTGCTGTCGCGGATGTGGTCGATCCGCATCGATCGCCGGCGCCGGCAGGAACACGTCGGCATGACCGTCGACGTCTACACTCCCCGGAATCGGTTCCGCCTGGCCGAGCAGATGATCTTCCGCACCTACACGGCCGTGCAGTTCCAGCGTCTGCTCCGGCGGGTTCCCCAACTGCAGCCGGTCGAAACGTACGATTTCGCCTACGACGCCGACGAGCCGATTCGCGTCGACGCGGATACCGAAGACGTCGTCTACGTGTTGCGCAAGAGGTGAAAGCCTTATTCGTGACGTATTCGAAAATCCGTCCTACAGGGGATCGCCGGGCCGCGGGCGCGGTTTGCAGAACCACAAGATCCCGGAAATGAGCGACTCCGACACCGTCCAGACCAGGCGGAGCAGCACGGCGGCGGCCACGGCGACCGCGCTGGCCCAGGCGGCGGGGTCCTCGAATCCTCGGCCGAGTTCCTTCAGGTAAGGCAGCGTCAGTTCGATCAGGAACGCCTCGCGGACACCCAGTCCGGCCGGCAGGACCAATAGCAGGAAGCCGGCCACCACGGCCAGCGCCACGCCGGCGACGTAACGCGGCAGATGTCCGACGGGGTCCAGCCCTTCGATGCCCATCGCTCGCAACGTGGCCCAGTAGCTCAGCCCCAGAATGGCCCAACCGATCAGGCTCAGCAGCCAGCCGAGCAGAAGGGTCTTGAAGCCGAATCGACCGATCTTTTCGGCTGTCTGGGGGTCCGATTTGCCCACGCCGGCCAGTCGCACCAGCCGTCGGAACACGGACGGAAGGGTCGGCACGAGCGAGACAACCATCAGACCGCCGGCGGCCCAAGACCAGAGCGGCTTTTCGTGGAAGAACAGGGCCAGATAGGCGGCCGCCACAAACGCGCCGACGGCCATCATCGTGAGCGTCTCCAGGAGAACGCTCACAGCGGCCACGCCCGTGGCCACCCGGTGGCTGCGGATCAGACCTGCCCGGATGACGACGACCATGGCCTTGCCGGGCACGTATTTCCCCAGGTGGCCAATGTAATAGGCCCGGATCGTCTCTGCCAGGCGGGCTTGCTGGCCGAGCGTCTTGAGCACCCGATGCCAGAAAAGGCAGAACGGCAGCAGCCCGAGCAGATAGAGGCCCCCGGCCACTGCCAACCAGCCGGGCTGCCACTGCCACTGGCCCCGGTCGTGCTTTTTCAGCTCGATCCAACCATCGTAGAGCGTGCCGTGGACCCACCAGAGCACGGCGGCCGCGATCAGCAGTTTGATGGCTCGGCGGAGCCACTTCCTGCGGCTCGACGGGTCTCTGGTCACGGGCGGACCTCACGGGGGAGGGAAACCTGGGAAGTACACGGAACTACAAGTACACGGAACGACTTTGCGGCGCGGCGGACGCACGATCAACGCCCGCCGACTGCGCTGGGCGGGGTCCGTGCTCCGGAGCCGGTTCTCAACGAAAAGCCGTAACCATTGTGACCGCCGCCGCAAACTTCCGCAAGTCGGCATCGGGCATGGCGACCAACTGTGCTACAATACCCGCGAAAGTCGGCGACCCAAGTAGCCGTCTCGCTCCGCGAGACGAAGCTTCATCTTGCGGAGCAAAATGGCTGCAAACGTGCGCGCATGTTGCGCCGAAAGTCCCTAATCCCGCAACGGGAGAAATCGACCATGACCCGACTCGTGTCTTTCGTGGTGTTGGTGGCGATCTTGCTGGTGATCGCCGGATTGTTCTTCAAGGTGATGGCCAGCTTTCTGCTGCCGATGTTCATGGCGGTGCTGCTGGTGATTATCTTCGGCCCGCTGCACCAGTGGATCGCCGCACGGTGCCAGGGTCACGATCACGTGGCCGCCGCACTGACCACGGCAGCCATCCTGCTGATCGTGTTGATCCCGTTGGCGCTGATCGTGCTGAAAGCGGCGTCGGAAAGCTACGCCTTTTACAGGACCATCGAGAACTCGATCAACACGGACCATGCCGGTCCGGCAATGGATGCGGCCGAGAAAGCCGAGCCCGGCGCGGCGGCACCTCAAGCCTGGGCAGCGATCGAACTGGTGAACCTCGGCAATAAGGTGGGACTGCAACTCGACCCGAAGAAGGTGGAAACGACCATCGAGCAGAAGGCCGGGCCGTGGCTTGAACAATTCGCGCTGAGCACTCCGCAGTACGTCGCCGGCACGCTGGTCGGGCTGTTCGTGATGATCGTCTCGCTTTACTACTTCCTGGTCGACGGCCCGGGAATGATCAAGACCATCATGCGACTCTCCCCGTTGGACGACAAGTACGAGGAACAACTGGTCGACCAGTTCGCCGATCTGACCCGGGCCGTGGTCGTGGCCACGTTGCTCTCCGCGTTCGTCCAGGGCGTGTTGGCGGGGCTCGGGTTCTGGGTGGCCGGGCTGGGCAGCTCCGTGTTTCTGCTGACGCTGCTGACGATGCTGTTCTCGATGGTGCCGTTCATCGGGGCGGCCGCAGTCTGGGTGCCCGTCTGCCTGTGGCTGTTCTTCTTCAAGAGCGAACCGACCACGGCGATCATCCTGGCGATCTACTGTGCCACGATCGTCTCGATGGCCGACAACGTGATCAAGCCGATCGTGCTGCACGGGCGTTCCAACCTGCACCCGCTGTTGGCCCTGTTGAGCGTACTCGGCGGCGTCCAGGCGCTGGGACCCATCGGCATCTTCGTCGGCCCGATGGTCGTGGCGTTTCTGCAGACGCTCTTGAACATGCTTCACGCGGAGTTGGCCACGATCGGCGAGGCACTGCCGGTGAAGAAGTAGTTGTCAGTTTTCAGTTGTCAGTTCTCAGTTCTCAGTTGTCAGTTGTCAGAGTTTGTGAATTTATCGGGATCGACAAAACGTTAATAGTTTCGCCTCCTCGCCAGAATTCGTGGGTTGATTTCAGCCATGGAGCCGTAAGTCGTTTCCCAGAAGAACCTTGCGGCGGTCGAGGCGGTGAGTTTTTCGACGGTGAGAAACCAAGTACGGGTTCCTCTTCTCTATTCGCGCCGAACAGAGAAGAGGAATCCGTACTGGCCACCTCGTTTCACCCCTGAATCTCCGGCGGAATCTCCATTCTTTTTGTCCTCCCATCCCTCAGAAAACCTGAGCATGAATCACCAACACGCCTTCAATTCACCCACAAATTCTGGCGAAGAGCCATAGTTTCCTACAACGGCGGCATGTCGGATTCGTCTTCTGCCAACTCGTTTTTCAGCCAGCGACAGGGCACCCTGTTGCCTTGCCGGCGAGGGATGCGATGCCAGATTGCACGGAGGTAGGGGCCGGTGGTGGTACGCCCCGGGTTGTACGCCACGCTGCGGGGAATCGGCAGCGCGCGAGAACTGGATCGGCGTGGCGAACACGGATGGCGACCG
>DATLAN010000215.1:0-4969 GCA_035527455.1 Thermoguttaceae bacterium | reverse complement strand
CAGTCGGAGCACACCTTTGGGTCGGTCTTTGAAAACCCCGCGTTTCCCGGGGAAAACGGGGTTTCTTGAAACGACGCCCACGCCGAAAAATGCCGATCCGCCGGGCAAGTGGCAACATTTGTGGCAACACTCGCCGGGCGGAATTCTTTGCGGCGAGCCCTGGGGCGCGTGAAACGTTCTTGATCTATCTTGTGGTGGCGGCACTATCACCTCAAGTATTCAAAGGGCCGCACATGGGCAGGTGAAAACAGGGAAAACTCCGCGGAATCGTGGTTTCAGCCGGCGTTTTCACCTCCCCAGGTTCCATGTCAGTACCGACACAGAGATCACACACTATTTTGCGGAACCCTTAGAATGCTTGCGTGTGAACTGGGAGTCAAAGTCCAAGTTAAGGATTGAACGCCATGGCATCTACCTCTGAGCGGCGTGCCCCTCGGCACGCCGCCTCCCCCAACGTTCCCGGGTGTATCGAGAGCAACACACTGTACACCCTCCCCGAGTTGGAGGCACGTCTGAAGGTCGGCGCGTGGGGCCTTCGCATGGCCCGGCGAGCCGGCTTGCCGATGCTCAAGATGGGCAAACGAAAGTTCGTCTTGGGAGCCGACGTGATTCGGTTCCTGCAGGACAAGCCGGCCTCCGAACCGGCCGAGAACCCCACAGTCGAAGACTGAGACCCATCGAGGCCCGGTCAAACCCCCACGGAAGTAAAGGGGGCCAGGCCGCAGCTTACGGTGCCACGGCCCGGCCCGGATCTCGCATGGACATGGACATTCTACCGGCCAGTCGACAGCAGGTCGACCAGCAACCGGACCACGGGGCGATCGTCGCCCGGGTCAGCGGTCTGGCCCGTGATGACCTTTGGCGAGTCGATGAGGACCGGACCCTCAGCCACCCGGCGAAGCGGGTCTATCGGGTGCTGCATCGGACGGCCGCGGCGATAGGGTCTGCCGAGCTGGCCGTCACCGCCGCCGCGGTTGCCGAGCGGATCGGGGCCACCGATCCTCGCACGGCACGGCGGGCCCTCGATGAGTTGGCCGGGCAGGACCTGATCAGCCTGGTCGATCGGGACCGCCGCCGCGGAACCCTGCTGGTGGTTGTCTATGCACCCTACCCGGGAAAGGCGGCCCCCCTGCCCGACCCCCAAAAGCGTTTCGAGTTCGACCGCGCGGACAATCCTGCGCAAGCTTGTCCGCCAGACGGACAAGAATGCAAGGTGACGGACAAGCTTGCGCAAGCTTGTCCGCCCAAATCGGACGACGCCCCGGGAGGCATGCCAGGCAGCGCGCACGCGGGTGCGGGGGCGCGTGTCGGTTCCGACGCGCGCGGGTCTCTTCTTCTCTCTTCTCTCTTCTCCTCGAGGAGTGAGGAGAAAGAAAAAGAGACTGACTGGACCACAACCGTGGAGTGCTACCGTCGCGCCCGGGAAAGGATGGTCGGCCCCAAGGGGAACATCGGCCAGGGCCTTGCCCGGCTGTTACTACAGGCCGCCCGTCTGGCCGTCACGGACCTGGGAACGAGCTGGCTTATGGAGGCCGTCGGGGTTGCGGCCCGCAAGAAGGCCACCGACCCGGCGACGTACCTGCAAGCAATTCTCAGCAACCTGGCTTGGGAGAGGGCCCACGGCCATCAGCCTGAAGACGACGCGGAGAAGAGCCGAGCCCGGGTATCGTTCCGGCAGCAGCTCGCATCGGTCAGCGCGACGATGCCGCCCGATGCCGAGATCACCCGGCTACTCAACGAATCGATTGGAGACCGTAGAACATGATTGATTCGACCGACACCCGCGGCGCGGCCGGCGAGGCGATCGGGCCGCATCTTGATCGATTGCAGCAGGCGGTGCTGGGGTTCATTCGGGGCCGCGGCGATCGCGGCGCGACCGACCAGGAGCTGGCGGCCGGCCTCGAGCTGCAATCGGACACGACCCGAGCCCGCCGCGTGGAACTGCGCGACGCCGGGCTGGTTTGCGATTCGGGCCGCCGCCGGCCAACGTCGACCGGCCGCGCGGCCACCGTCTGGATCGCCGCCGGCCGGGACCGACAACGGACGCTTGACGAGCTGACCGCTTCGGTCGCGTCGCCGGACCGACGCTTTGCCGGTTGGGTTCGCCGCGCGGACGTCCGCGGGCGGATGGGATGGGAGGCGCCGGCGGTTCCCGAGCGTCTTCGCTGGTGGGCAAGAGCGGACTGGGAGGATCTGCCATCACCTCGCGAGGACCGCACCGCCGCATTCGGCGATGAGGACGTCACCGCGGGGCCGGCCGACTGATGAGCTACAGCAAGTTGGTCAGCGATCTGCGAGGCGGTGCAGCCGTGCCGGTGGCGGAGGTCAAGGCCACGTGCGAGGCCGCCGGCAAGACGCTCGGGGACCTGGTGGAGGAGCTGCACGGCCCGGGCCGGCCGCCGCGACCTGGCGATCGGTGCCCGCGGTGCGGACGCGGCCGGCTGCGGGTCGGGACCACGAGGCGGCGCGGGGATCGACTAACGCGATACCTTCAGTGCCGAGCATGCGGTCAGACCGCCGGCAAAATAGTTTGTTCCGATTTATCGGAACGCGGCGCAGACGGGCCCCGCCGGGGGCACTAGGCTGAATCCTGACATTCAATCCCCCACCGAGGAGACCCAAAGATGTCCATCGTAGATCGAGCCAAAAAGGCCCTGGCAGAGGCGGCGAAAAAGCTGGCCGCGCAGCCCGTCCTCCGCCGGTATTTTAAGGAAATCCGTGGGGATGCCAGGCCGGAAAAGTTGGCGGAAATGGTCACCCAACTGCAGTCCCTCGGCATCCCTTTGACCCAAGATTGGGTCGAACTCCACAAGCTCGCCTGGCACGAATACACCCAACTCTCCGAGCACATCAAGCGGCTGCCCGAAGTCGGGCGTGAGCAAAATGAGCTGGCCCAAGCCATCGAACAGGAGCAGTGGACCGGCACTCTGGCCGAGCAGGAGAAACGCCGGACCGAACTCGGCGAGCGGGCCCAGGGTTTGCTCTGCGAATTTGCAACCCTGACTTCCGAGGCCTCGTATCGCGACGGGCTGCCGCACGTCTTCCCGCGGTTGTTTCAAGTCGCCGACTCGCCCGGCTGGGCCTGCGGGATCTGGGCGCCGATCCACAATTTTCTCGTTGAGCGGTTGGGGATCGACCCATTCGAGCGCGACCCCGATGGCCGGCTGCGGACCTTCGACGTGCCGCCGCAGCCCGAAGACGACACCGACTTTTTTGAACAGTAGTGAGGATGATTCCATGCTGAGAAAGTTGCTCGAAAACCTCCGGCGCATGGACGCCGGTTCGATCCCGTGGATCGGGGAGAGTGGAGGCGTCTCCGCCGCTCACCCCCTCGTCGAAAGCGCCCATAAGCGGGCTGCCAGCATGCTCTGCATGATGGCATATCCGACCGATGAAGACCCCTTTTCGATGCGATGGGACCGGTTCACCGCCGCATGCTGCCGGCACCTTGAGGAGCCGGTCCCTGAAAATCCCTACCTGATGGCCCGGGCCTTTTCGGGCGGGGTCATCGGCGAGGCGATCGGCGCGGCCGCGAACAGTCTGTTTCTGACCGGCTACAATGAACAAGCCGATTCGACCGCGGGTTGGGTTGGCACGGTCCCCGCGCGAGACTTCCGGGCATTCTCCGCGTTCACCCTCGAACAGGGTGCCCGCCTCGGCCGCATCCCGCGCGGTGGGACGGCGGAACACGCCGCGGTCGAGCTGAAGGCCGAGGGCATCAAGCTCGCCCGCTTCGGCAAAATGTACACCATCGACGAGCGCGACCTGATCGACTCGCAAGATTCCGTGGCCGCCTGGTTGCGTCCGATCGAAGAGTTGGGGCGGGCTGCGAAGCGGCTCAAAGGCGACCTGGTCTATTCTCTCGTCCTGGAAAACCCCACCCTGGTCTCGGACGGCTTGACACTCTTTCACGCCGACCACAGCAACCTGGCGACCGCCGCCCTTGCCGACGCCGCCGCCCTGGGGGGCGCCGTGAGCGCGATCGCCGGCCAGGTGCTTACGGACGAACGGGCCCGCGTCATTCACCCCAACCTTCAACCGCGCGTTCTGATCGTCCCGCCTCCCCTTTGGACGAAGGCCCGCGAGGTCGAATCCTCCCTGTGGATCGGGCAGGGGCAGGAGTTGGAGATCCACCCGGAGAGCCGGATCGGCGCCGCGGGCTTGAACGATCCGAACACCGACGAATTGCGCACGGGCCTGGCCACGAACTGGATGCTCGCCGCCGGGCCAGAGGGCGCGCCGTCGATCGTGGTGGCCTACTTGAACGAGCAGCAAGTTCCGCGGCTGCGCCAGCGCCCATTGGGCCACGGCGAGTGGGGCACGGCCTACGACGTGGACCACGCCGTCGCCGCGGCGGCCGTCGATTTCCGTGGGGTCTACTTCTCCACCGGGGCAGGGTAAGAGCATGGCTTGGCGAGACGAGGTTCCGAAGACGACCTGGTTGCGTGAGCGGCGGCGCAAACATGACGGCTTGCTGGCTTGCGTCCATGTGGCGTGCATCACCGCGGGCGCCGACGGGGACATCCTGGTCGACCTCCACGCGCACGATGATTGTTCGCTCGGCTTCTCGTTCGTCACCTCGGCCGAAACGGCCCGCGACCGGGCCACGCTTGGTCCGTTCCTGCGACGGGTGTACTCGTTCTCTCTCCAGCGGTCGCCAACCGATTGCACGCGTTGCCAGGCCGGCCAGGAAAGCGAAGATTTGGGTTCGGTGGTTGTGGGGTTGGGCCGGTGGGCGTCCCGTTTTGCTTTGGGGATTCTCAGCGCCCGCCGGCCCGTTTAACCATCGCGCGATGGGGTCCTTCCCTGCGGGCCGCCTGCGGGCGAAGCCGCCTGCCATCTAGCGACTTTTTTGCATACATGGGTCCGATGTCTGAGTAAGTAAGGACGCCCGCCGAATGGAGCTGGTCCGCTCGTCAACATCCACCCATTTCTCACGAAATGGGGTCCTCGGCGATCGCCGGCACAG
>DATLAN010000214.1:0-30624 GCA_035527455.1 Thermoguttaceae bacterium | reverse complement strand
GTCTTCGCAATACGCGCATCACCGATGACGGACTGCGCCACCTGAGCGAAATGCGAAACCTGCGGTTTCTCGACCTCAGTAGAACGGCGGTTACCGGCGGTGGACTCGGTCAACTGCAGGGATTGTCGGCGCTGCGATCGTTGAAACTCGAGAACACGCACCTTCGCGACACGGAGCCACTTAGGACGCTGCCCGCTCTTCAATGTCTTTCCCTGGCGGGCTCGGACATCGACGACGCGGGCGTGAAACGCCTGGTGGAACTTCCCGAGTTGGCCGAACTCCATCTCGGTGCCACACCGATCACCGACAAGGCGCTGGAGTACCTGGCCGAGGCAAACCATCTCAGGTTCCTGGATTTCAACAGACCGTATTCGGTAACCCCCCGCCACTCGACCATCATCAGCTTCGAAGCCGCCCAGAGGCTGCGTCAAGCGTTGCCGGAATGTCGTATCGAAGGTCTTCCGACATCGAAGGGATCGGAGAGGATCGTGCCAAGGGGGCGAGATCCTTTTGCTCCGTTCGAACCGGGAGATCCGTTCGGCGGACTTGGCCCTCCGGTTCCGCGCAAATTGGAAGATCTTTTCGGCGGAGACGACACCGGCGAGGACGATCCGTTCGGTCGGCCTGCCGGTCCGCCCGCGCCCAGGACTCCGTAGCACCACCCACCGTAACATCCCAGACTCAATGCCAAGGACCGTTTGGTGCTGGGGCGGCGAGGAACAGGGTCCCCTTCCACTTCTTCCTCCATTCTGCGAGAATTCCAGCATCGATGAGATTCGTTTAGCGGGCGGGCTTGCCCGCCGTTCTGGCACATTCGAGCCGCCGGCAAACGCCAACGGCGGGCAAGCCCGCCCGCTAAACGACACGCGGCGACCGATCCTGTGTATTCCCCATGATGCCCCTGCCAAGCGAACCTTACTCCCTCGCCCCCTTCGCCGTGATTCTGGTGGTCGCGCCGATCTTGCCGGTGATCGCGGCCGTGTTGTTGGGGGTGCTGGTGGCGGTCGGCGGGGTGTTGGTCTCGATGTTTCGGCCGCGGGCGATCCTCGGGGGGATCAAGCTGCTGTGGCGGTTGAAACTCTCTGTGGCGCTGGTGGCGGTCGTGGGTGCCGGCGGCGTTTGGGCCGCGCTGGCGCTGTGGCCCCAGAAGCCGACCGAGCCCGTCGAACAGGCCGAGACCGGCAGCGATTGGCCCCTGTTCCGCGGCGGGTTGGCCCGGACCGGCGCCGTGCCGTGGACGGCCCAGCCGAATCGGCCGGCGATCCACTGGATCTTCCGGGACGGCAGCGTCGGCTTCTATTCTTCGCCGGCGGTGGTGGGCAATCGCGTCTATGTGGCCTCGGAAACGCCGCCGGTGTTCAAAGGCGTCGGCTCCGGCGAGATCTACTGCTTCGACGCCGACACCGGACAGGTGGCCTGGCACAAGGCCCCCAAGGGCTATCAAGCGACCTTCTCTTCGCCGTCCGTCCGGGGCGACTACCTGGTCTGCGGCGAAGGACTGCACGACACCGAGAACGCCCGGGTGATCTGCATGGATCTGCGACCCGGCCACGAGGGCGAGATCCTCTGGACCTACCAGACCGACAGCCACGTGGAATGCTCGCCGGTGATCCACAACGGCCGGGTGTATATCGGCGCCGGCGACGACGGCTACTATTGTTTCGACCTTCAACCCGGTGCGGACGGCCAGGCCCAGCTCGTCTGGCACGCGCCCGGCGAAGAGTTCCCCGACGCCGAAACCTCGCTGGCGGCGGCGGGCGAGAACGTCTATGCCGGTTTGGGCGTGGGCGGCAAGGCGATCTGCGTGCTCGACGCGAAGACCGGCCAGTTGAAGCACCGCATCGAGACCGAATATCCCGTCTTCGGTCCGCCCGCGATCGTCGACGGCAAGCTGTACATCGCGATGGGCAACGGCGACTACATCAACAAGGCCGAAGAGCAGACGCCGCCGACCCGACCGGCCGGCGCGGTCTGGTGCGTCGATCTGGCCACGTTCGAGGTCGACTGGAGGTTCACCCAGATCGGGCGGACCGTCTTGGGCGCCGTGGCCGTCGAAGGCGACGAACTCTACTTCGGCTCGCGCGACGGGTTTCTGTATTGCCTCGGCAAGGACGGCAAGCTGATCGATAAGTACGACACCCATTCGCCGCTGATCACCTCGCCGGCGGTGACCCGGGACTACGTCTACGTGGTGACCGATTCCGGCTGGCTGTATTGTCTCGACCGGCGGACGATGGAGCTGGCCTGGGAGATGAAGATCGCCGCGCAGCCGCTGCTGGTCAGTTCGCCGGCGGTGGCGCGAGGCCGCGTGTACGTGGGCACGCAGAACGACGGGTTCCTCTGCGTCGGTCAGGCGGCCGAAGAGAACCGGGCCGCCCTGTGGCCGTGCCGGTTGGGCGGCCCGGAGCGAGGCGGCAATGCCGACGACTCGCCGCTTCCCAAGGTGGGTGCGTTGCACTGGCAATTTCCCAAGGATCAAGAGGGCACCGACAAGGCCCGCGTCGTCGCTCCGGCGGCGGTGATGGGCGACAGTCTGTTCGTGCCGCTCGCCGGCGGCGGGAAGCCCTCGGGCGTGGCCTGCCTGCCGGCCCATGCGGATTCGCAAGCCACGCCCGAGCCGCGCTGGATCTACGAGACGGCCAACGACGTCCATCTTTCCCCGGCCGTGCTCGACGACACGCTGATCGTCGTCGACGGCCAAGGCGACGCGGAACCGCCCCAGACCGATCGATTCCTGCACGGGCTCGACGTCGCCACCGGGGAGCCGCGGTGGCGGTTCCCGGTGGCCGAGGGGGCCTCGGGCGTGTTCCTTTGCACCGACGAGGAGATCTACGTTCAGGACCAGCCCGAGGCGATCAGTTGCGTGTATCGGTTGGGCCTGAAGGCCTGGTCTCGGCCGTTGGGTCGGCTCGAGCGGCCGCCGGCGGCGACCGACTCGATGCTGGTGGCCGCCGTGGTCGATCCACCGGGCCTGGTCGCGATGGACCGTCCTTCCGGCCGACGCCTGTGGCATGTTCGCCTCGACGCGACGCCCCGCACGCCGCCGGTGGTGATCCGCAGCACGATCTACCTGGGAACGGCGGCCGGATTGGAGGCCCGATCTCTGGCCAACGCAGCGCCGCGCGAAGAATGGAAACTCGACGGCGGCGGCGTGTCGAGCGACTTCATCGTCGCCAGGCGGTTCTTCGCTTACGTCAGCGACAAAGAGGAATTGGTGCTCGTCTCGCGCGACGACGGGTCGGTGATCCGCACGCAACCCGACGCGATGCCGGGAACCGCGCCGCTGCTGAGCCGCGGAAAGTTGATTTACATCGGCAAGGAGGCCATCATGGCCTTCGAGCCCGACGAAGGAGACGCCGAGCCGATCCGGTGGGTCGAATACCTGCTGGGCGAGCCGAGCGCGCCGATGATCCTCTGCAATTCGAACGTCTACGTCGGCATGTTCGGATGGGGGCTGGTGCGTTTCGGGGCCGGGCGATGAAAACTGCCGTTTTTCCAGAAAGTGCAGAACCAACAGGAATCTGGCAAGAACCACGGTGTTCGGCGGCTGGGTATCAAGTCTGGGATGTCACGGCGTGCCCTGGTGTGTCCCTCGACCGATCCCGGCTGGACGCCCCTGTTCATGGCCGCGGCCGGGCTGATCGTCGAGCGGGGCGGCGTGCTCTCGCACGGAGCGATCGTCGCCCGCGATTTCGGCATCCCGGCCGTCGTCTGCCCCCACGCCACCCGGCTGCTCCGAACGGGTGACCACATCCGCATCGACGGCGGCAGCGGCAAGATCACGGTGATCGAGAGGTCGGCGGAAGATCCGTAGGCCGGAACAAGCGCAGCGCAGTTCCGGCATTCTGTCATGAGAACGTCGAACGAGATTGCGTGCCGGAACGGCCACTTGCTAACAACCAAGATCACAAGGCGGGCGGACCAACACGAGGGATCGCTGAGAAAGCAAGAAACGTTAACCAAGCGAACGACGTTGAGAAACCGAACACGTAGCCCGCTCCGGTGCATCGCTTTGTTATCTGCCGCCTCGCGTGCATCCGTTCGTTATTTGCTGTCCCCTGTCATTGGATTTTTTGGATGGTGTTGGCACTCAAGGTCCAGATCCTTTCGAAGTGGGTAATACAATCAGCCAGTAGTCCCCCTGACGCCGTGACCAACTCCAAGGACGGCATGTGTCGCGCTCGACTAGGTGGCAGGTTGATTGTGAGCCATCCCCACGAATCATCGCAAATGATGATAGAACTACGCAAGTCGGTTCGGTAGTATGCGACCGATACGGTCCCGATCGTCTGATTTGCCCCGACCTCTTTCTGAGCAGCTCTGACGTCCTCGCGCAGCAGATCAAGGACAGCACTGGTCTCGTTGGGACCGTGACCTAGCCGCGTGTCTGACTCGGCGGACTTTTGGTTCTTCATGAAATCTGACTCTGGTTCGGCGATAAGTATGCGGATCTTGGCCGCGCTGTGCACAAGGGCGTTGCGGATGTGGGTTTCATTTGTGTGTATCCAGCCGAAACCGGTGATCGCCATCATGCGGATTTGCCTCGCGTCCTCGATTCGGCCCGACATTTTGGGCGTCAGTTCACCGTGCCCATAAATTCTCCGGATGCCGAGCCGCTTGCACACCGTCAAAATGCGCCAGGCGCTGCCGAGGTTACAGCAACTGCCCACCCGCAGCGCCACAGCAAGCGACAGAAGGGAAAACGACACTACGATGGCGGCGACTCTCCATACCGGGTCTGTAACGGCACTCATGGATGCGAACGCTCCGATGATGCCGATGGCCCCGAGAATCACGGGAATTGAAAACAACCTCTGCATTGGGCACTCCGTCTGCAAATAACTTGCTTTTGGTCTGATCCGTGTATCACCTATCGACTGCTTGTTTGCAGCCAATCAGGCTGCGGAACTAATCCGTATGCCCAATCGTTCCAGGCAGTCATGCAGCTACCTACTATCTTCGGGCGCGTTAGGCAGTTTCCACCTATCACCTGTGGGTAGCAAATTTGGAGCCTAACGTGCGGGCAACCAGTCCTCGTTCTGTACCATTCGCGTGGCTACTATCATACAGAGTTGAAGGACCCACAGATACCCCCCAGTTCTAGTGGGTATTCTTGCCCAGATTCCGCAAGGCTCAAGGTCTCTGCCTTATAGGTAGGGATTCTCGGGGTAGGCTTGGGGATTGGTTTGTTCCTCCAAGAGTTCCTCTTCTAATCGCTCTTGCGAGTAAAAGGCAGTTCCGCAATGTCTGCATATCTTCCGTCTGCGGACGAAGGTCTTCTCCCTTCCCCGGAAAATGATCTTGCGGGTGTAGGTGTTGGTGGTGGGGCAGTGCTTGCAACCACAGTTAGGACAGACCAAGGCCACGTTTCTCCCTCCACATATCCGATAGCTTGCGACGTTTGGGAGTGGGGGCGTGACTATCGGTTGTTTGGAGGGAGGCACCACAAAGAGAGGCAAGAGCCAAGATGCCTACGGCACAATCAAGGTAATCGTTGTCGGGTCTTCCATCGCGGAGTTTCCATTGATCCTTGGTTCTGCCTCTTGCGGTCACCGGCTCCGGATGCTCGGAATCACAGACTTGATCGGCGAACATTTGATGTTCTTCGGGAGTGCCTTCCGGCAGAGAGATGGTTCATCCGGGATTTGCGTACCGTGGAGGTGGCAGAAGTACGGGTTCCTCTTCTCTATTCACGAGTTTCCGGGAAGAAACACAGCGTTTTCCGGTACTTCCAAACAGCCAGGAATAGAGAAGAGGAACCCGTCCTTCCCCCGGGGTAAGACGTCAGGTACGCGAATTTCGGATGAACCAGAGAGATACGCCGGAACTGCGCTGCGCTTGTTCCGGCCTACGGGTCTCCCTTTGACTTCCCCCGGCTGCCGGGGGTATACTGAGGACTGACAGTCGCGAAGATTCATTTTCCGCGCTGTCGTTTCCCTTCCCCACCGAGGTCCGTCATGATCTGGTGCCGTCCCTTGCTGCTGATAGGCGTCTGCTCGGCCTGGCCGGCTCTCGCCCAGACGCCGCCGGCCGCGCCGAACGAGCCGGCCGCTTCGCAGATCGAAGCCCTCGTGGAGCGACTGGGCGACGATTCGTATGAAGCCCGACAACGCGCCTCGCAAGACCTGGCCGCGCTGGGGCTGAAGGCTCGCGACGCGCTGCACGCCGGACTGAAGCATGCCGATGCGGAAGTGCGGCGGCGATGCCGTTGGATTCTTCAGGACGTGCTGGAGACCGACTTCCAGAACCGGCTGAAGGCATTCCTCGCCGACAAGGAGGGCAAACGGCAGCACGATCTGCCCGGCTGGGAACGCTACCGCCAAACCATCGGCGAGGACCAATCGGCCCGCGAGTTGTTCGCGCAAATGCTCAAAGAGGAAGCTCCCTTGTTGATTTCGTCGGCCACCGGCGCCGAACCGGCCGCCGAGGGACTGATGCTGCGGATCAGCCAGGTCTACTCGTCGATGGTCGTTCCGTATCAGCAGCAGCGCCGGGAGCCGTCCCTGGCCACCAGCGCCGCGCTGTTGTTCGTCAGTTCGGATCCCGAGTCGAATCTGCCGCAGGAGTTGCTCGACCATTCCTGCCTGGCCACGTTGGCCCAACGCCCCGCATTCACGGAGGCCCTGACCCAAGGCCCGCATCAGGCGGCCGCCCGAAAGCTGCTTGGCCGGTGGATCATCCTTCCCACGGGCATCAACGTGCTGGACACGAAATTGCGGTTGGCGATGCAGTACGACCTGCAGGAGGGTCTGGCCCTGGCGTTGCGCGCGATGCGGAAGAAGGAGGCGCATTCGCACTCGCGGGTCTACGGCGTGATGGCGCTGGGCCAGTTGGGCGGCAAGCCCTACGCCGCCGTACTGGCCCAGAGCCTCGCCGACAAGAGCGAAATCGGACGCCGCACGGTCAACGGCAAGTCGATGAGCATCGAACTCCGCGACGTGGTCCTGGCGTGGCTGATCCACGTGACGGGTCAATCCCACGCCGATTACGGCCTCGCTCAGGCCGGCGAGGAATTCAAGCGGATGGCCGAGAACAAGAATCGGCACATGAGCACGACCTACTGCGCCTTCGACGACGAAGCGGCTCGGGAGAAGGCCCTGGAGAAGTGGAAGACCTACGTCGAAAAGAGCCCTCTGCCCGATCCGCCCGAGGAGCCGGTTGCCGAGACCGCGGAGACCCCTGCCAAACCACCGGCCAGGCCGGCCGTGGCGATCAATCCCCTGGTCCCTGGCTTCGGGTTGCCGGGCATGGGCGGGATCGACGCCGAGGCGACGGAAGAGGAACCCGACGACGACGCCTTGCCGCCGGCCGAACACCAACTGGTGCGCAAGCTGGCCCTCGCCCGGGAGTTGGCCGAAAGCCGGCGCTACGCCGAGGCCGCGTGGCTGCTGGGCGAGATTCTGCGGGCGGGAGAGGACTGCGAGTTCCGGCCCGACGTCGGCGAGCCCCATTACTGCCGTCTGCTGGCGGCCGCCGAGCAGCTTCTGGGCAGCCTCGGCAACGAAGCCCACGACGCCTACAAGCTCCGCTTCGAGTCGCTGGCCCGCTCCGCGCTGGAGAAGGCGATCGCCGCCGGCAATACCGAAGCGCTGGCCGAAGTGACCTCGCGTTTCTTCTACACGGACGCCGGGGCGGAGGCGACTTACCTGTTGGCCGCCGATCACATCAACCGCGGCCATCCACTGCACGCCGCCCTGTTCCTGCAACGGCTCGAACAACGCCCGGACGACGCGGCGGGCCGTTTCCAGCCGGCGCTGTCGGTGATGCTGGCGGCCTGCTGGTCTCGTGCAGGCAAGCCCCGCGCGGCCGAAGAGGTGCTGTTGCGCGTGCAGGCCCGCTTTCCCGACGCCACGGTGCTCATCGGCGGCGAGCAGCGCGCCATGTTCACCCGGCCGGAAGACGCGCTGGGCTGGCTCGAGTCGCTGGTCGGGCCGTCGCGCAAGCCCGAGGACGAGCAGGGCTGGCCGATGTTCGGCGGCGACCCCACGCGCTGCGCGTCGGCCGACGCCGGCAGCCCTTTCTTGCGGGCGGAGTTGTTGAGCGACTTGTCCGGACAGAAGTGGTTCGCCGAGATCGCGCGGAAAATGCATCGGGAATACCTCGACGAGCACCGCGTCGCGCTGCCGAGATTGCACCCGCTGGTCGTCGGCGAGTCGATCGTGCTCCGCTCGGCCACGGACCTGAAGGCCCTGGACTTCGACACCGGGCAGTTGCAGTGGGAATCTCCGCTGGACGATCCCCTGCGGCATTTCATCCGCAGCGAGAACCGGCCCCAGGGCGCCGCGGACGAGGCGAGTTTCAGCACGGGGCTCCGCCGGCGGCTGTTGGGCGACGCCACGTTCGGCACGGTCAGCAGCGACGGCTACTTCGTCTTCGCGATCGAGGATCTGCACTTCGCCTTCCACGAGGACTGCCAGCGGCTGGTCGTGATGCCCGACGGCCGCCGCCGGCTCGACCCCGGACTGCTCAAGCGGCACAATCTGCTCACGGCCCATGATCTTCAGACGGGCAAGGTCCGGTGGGAGATCGGCGGGCCGTCGAACGTCGAGGGAGTTCGGCAGCCGGACACGTTCTTCCTCGGCCCCCCGTTGCCGTTGGGCGGACGGCTCTATGTGCCGGCCGAAGTGGGAACGCAAACCACGCTGCTGGAACTCGACGCGGAGACCGGCGAGACGATCGGCCGATTGACGCTGGCCGAAGAAGACCGGCAGCGACCGATACCGATCTCCTGGATGACGTCGCTTTTGTGGTTGGCTCGCAGTTCGCGGGCACACGGCCTGAGCCCTTCGTACGCCGACGGCGTGCTGATTTGTTGCACGCCCGATCAGCAGGTCGTGGCGGTCGATTTGGCCACCTGGACCCGGCGGTGGAGTTATCGCGTGCCGATGCGCGAGCCGACGACGCTCGATGCGAACGCCCGGTTCGCCATGATGAACGGCTTCTATCGGCCCGAGCCGCCGGATCTGCCCGACCGCTGGGCCGACGCCGCGGCGACGATCGCCGAGGGCCGCCTGCTGTTGACGCTGCCCAATGCGGACGAGCTGGTCTGTTTGAACCTGGCCGACGGCCGGCTGCGATGGTCGCTCGAGCGCGGCGACGGTCTCTACGTCGGCGGCGTCGATCGGGGCCGCGTGGTGGTGGTCGGGTGCGGCTCGGTTCGCGCGGTGAAACTGGCCGACGGAACCGACGCCTGGCCGCCGGTCGCGCTGCCGCCGGAGGCGCTGCCCAGCGGGCGAGGGTTCCTCGGCAAGGGACGCTATCACCTGCCGCTGAGCACCGCCGAAGTGGCCACGATCGATCTGCACGCCGGCCGGCTGCTGGCCCGCTCGCGATCGCCCGACGGGATCATTCCCGGCAACCTGGTGGCGCTCGGCGATTCGGTGCTTTCGCAGCACGTCGACGGCGTACGGCATTTCCAGCCCCTTTCGCAGCGGGAACAGGATCTCGCGACCGCTCTGCAACGTCGCCCCGACGACGCCGGCGCGTTGGCCGACTACGCCGAAATCCTGCTCTGCCAGGGACGCATCGGCGAAGGCGTCGAGCACCTGCGGCGGGCGTTGGATATTCAGCCGACGCCGCGGGCAAGGGAGTTGCTCGCCCACGCGATGACCGAGGGACTCCGCGTCGATCGGGCCGCGTTCCGCGAGTTGTCCGGGCAGGTGGAGTCGTGGATCGACCGGCCGGAGACGCAAGCGCGGTTCCTGCGGGAATTGGCCGCCGCCCATCAGCAGGCCGGCGATATCTCCGCGGCGACCGACGCCTACTTGAAGCTGATCGCGCTGGGCGAACCGGCCGGCGGCAACGAGTTGGAGCACTTCGGCGCGTCCTGGGTCGCCCGGCGCGACCGCTGGGTCCAGGCCCGTCTGGCCGAGCTGCACGCCGCGGCCGAACCGTCCAGGCGCGCGGAGATCGACCGGAAGATCCCCAGCGGGCCCGAAGACGACCGGCTGCAAACGCTGCTGTCCTTCTTCGCCTGGCATCCGGCCGCGCATGAGGCGAGGCTGCGGCTGGCCGAGCAGTCGATCGAGAAGAAGGAGTGGCTGCCGGCCGAGCAATTGCTGCGGTGCGTATTGGATTCGGCCGACGCCTCGCAGCGACACGCGGCGGTGGCCCACCTGGCGGAACTGCTGCGCAAGGCGGGTGATCCGGACGAGGCGGCCCGGTTCTACGGCCACTTGAACGCGGAACTCGCCGAGGCGGACTGCCTCGACGGCAAGACGGGACGCGAGTTGCTCGACGCCCTGCCGCCGGACGACCCGATCCGCCGCCGGCTCGCCCCGCCGGAACCGTGGCCCGCGAAAGTTCGCGTCGAGACCGACGACAATCGGACCGGGATCTCTCCCCCGCGCAGCATGACCGTTTTCCGCAGCGGGGGCCCGTTTGCCGGCGACGATCTGGTCGAGATGGACATGCAAGGCAATGTGCTCACCGTGCGCGACACCCTCGGCCGACAGCGATGGCAAACGAATCTGCAGGAGAAGCAGGCGGCGCAACAGACCATCTTCTGGGGCTTCGGCGGCTCCAGGTACGGAGAGGCCGAGGCCTGGCTGCGAGGCCGGCTGCTGGTCGTCCGCCGGGACGATCGCGTCGTGGCGGTCGACGGGTTCGCCCAGTCGGGGAAAATGCTCTGGGACAACACGCCTCCCGTGCCGGACCCCTCCGCGCCGCGGGTGCCCGTCTTCGTCGGAGTCGCCGGCCGCCGGCCGCAAGCCAAGGCCCTGCCGGCTTCCGACCGGCTGTCGCTGGCGGCGGCCGACACGGGCGTCTGCTTCCAACAACAGCGCCGCTTGCTCTGCGTCGACCCGCTCTCCGGCGAGGTCCTTTGGACGCGCGACGATCTGCCGGCCGAGTGCGACCTGTTCGGCGACCGGGAGCGAGTGTTCGTCACGCCCTCGGAATCGGAAGAGGCGCGGGTCTTCAGCATGCTCGACGGTCGGGATCTCGGCCGCCGCCGCGTGCCGCCGTTGGAGGATCGGATGTGGACGCTGGGGCGCAAGGTTCTCACGTGGGAGAAGACCGACGACGAGACCCGCTTGACGCTCGTCGACCCGTGGGCCGGAGAAGACCTCTGGCAGCGCCGCTTCGACGCCGGGGCGCAACCGTGGCTGGTCGCCGAAGACGAGGTGGCCGTGCTCGAACCGCAGGGCAACTTCACCACGGCGGCCTTGCCCGAGGGGGAGACCCGTCTGTCGGCAACCGTCGATCCTTCCCCGTCGCTCTTGGATGCAATCGTGTTGCGCTGTGCGGACCGCTACGTGTTGATCGCCAACCGCACCATCGCGAAGGCGCGGCCGATGATTTCGCTTCCCTACCCGACCCCGCTGCCGGTCAACGGCCGGGTGTACGGTTTCGACCGCAAGACGGGCAAGCGGCTTTGGGCCACCGACGTCAGCGATCAGGCCCTGGACGTCGATCAGCCGGCCGAGTTGCCCGTGCTCTTCTTCTTCGGCGGTTTCCAGAAGCAGGAAGAAGATCGGATCACCAGCCTGATGAGCATGCTCTGCCTCGACAAGCGCTCCGGCAAGGTGCTGCACCGCAAGGAGTCGACCGGCGGCGGGGCGTCGACTTATCAGATCCAGGCCGATCCCGAGGAACATCGAATCGAGATCCGCAGCTACCTGGGCACGGTCAAGCTGAGCTTCGAATAAAGCCGCGACCGGCGGTCGCGCCAGTCAATGAAGCCGCGACCGGCGGTCGCGCCAGTCAATGAAGAACGGCGCGACCGCCGGTCGCGGCTTTTTGCTAGGGCGGCGGTGCGGTCTTGAGTTTCCAATCCGCGCCGATCTTCACGGCGGTCCACTCCTGCTCGCCGACGACGGTGTGGGTGCTCAAGTCCTCGAATTGCACGGTGGCCGTCGCCGAATTGCCGTCGATCGACACCGACGTCGCCTTGAACAAATACCCGTCGTACCGCTGCCGCTGAGTGTCCGAAGGGACGCTGTCGGGGGCGAAGAACCCAGGAAAATCCTCGGGGTCGGGGTTTAGGCTAAGGATCAAGAGTTTGACTTGCTCGTCCTCGGGGAAGGTAGTGGGTCTTTCCCTCACGGCTTTCGGGCAACCGGCGACCACTGCGAGCAATGCGGCAACTGCCCAAAGCGTGAGATACCGAGGATGCCTACCTCCTGCTGCACGTCGGCACATACGATCCACTCCTTCCGCGTGAAGACGGCCGAAAACGGCCCCGTCGTCGAGACAGGATCAGTTTCCCTGGACGATCCCCTGTTCGGTCGGCGGTCCGTTCCGCGTCGCCAAGGACTTCCACACCAACAGATCGATGCTGTCGTTCCAGAATTTCGTCGAGCCGTCAAGCATCACGGCATTCACGCCGCCGGAGTGCCGGCTTCGGGCCGCCGCCCAGGTGTTGCCCACCCCCGACCGCTCCAAATCCGTTCGATCGATGCACCGAAGCGGATCCTTCGCGTCGATACCGATTTGGTCGTCCTGACTGTCATAGCAGAAGGGGATCACGTCGGGCTCCTCGGAATTCGGCCGGGTCCTGGCGGTGAACACCGTCGAACCCATCGAGTGGATTATCCAGGTACCCCGACCGTCGTACCGACTCTCGTAGCCGAGGATTTCGCTGACCGCCAGCGTGTTTTGCGTCCCGTCGCCGACCTCATTTTCTCGCGTCCCCTGGTCGTTGCCCATTTTCCAGATGCCCTTCATGCCGGCGTCGCCTTCTTTCTGCGTCGGCGGTGCCCTCTTCTCCCAACCCCGAAGCATCACGACCCCGAACGCTCCGGCCGTATACGGGTTTTCGAACGACATGTACGTATCCGAGCCCCAACAGGCGGCGTAGTTGCCCTTCGACATGGTCGGGCCGAGGCCCTGATGCGGGTTGTCTCCATCGCCCATACCCTTCGAGAAAGACTCCTCGAACGTCATCTCGTCGGCGCTGGGGCAAATATAGAGATTGGGCGTCCACGTGCCGACGTTGCCCGGGGCGAAGGGGTTGCTCTGGGAGCCCGGAGCCGGTCCCCCACCCGGCCCGTGTTCGCAGTCGTCGGCCACGCTTCGCTGCAACTCCACGCAACTGCACAACCACTCGTGCAACTGCCGTTCGCCGATTCCCGGGAGAATGGAAGCCGCCCAGTTCGGACCCGAACAGTAGGCTCCGGTAGGCTTCGTGTTGGTACCGCCCTGAAGCCACGGATGCTCGGTACAGAACGCGATCCCCGGCGGGAAGGAGCCGTGGGCCGCGTAGTGGGCCTGCAACGCGATTCCGATCTGCCTGAGACTGTTCGCACAAGCGGTTCGCCGCGCCGCCTCGCGGGTCGACTGAACCGCCGGCAGGAGCAGTCCGATGAGGATGCCGATGATGGCGATCACCACCAGCAACTCCACCAGCGTGAAGCCGGATGAACGCCGGCGCGCCTTGGACTTTCGCAGGGTCTTTTCTGTTCCCATGTGGCCTCTACCTCTCCTTGAACTGACCGAGATGACACTTGCCCGTCGGCGCGTTGCGCCACCACCCGCTGAGTGATTCTCTGACCCGAGCGGATTCAGCCGAAGATACCTCGCCATTGATTGTAACAGGAACGGCCGTTCCTGTGAAGTCCGCGCCCGCGCGCGACTTCCGTGGAACCGATATGACAGAAGCGGTGCACGACCTCTTGTCTAACCGTCCCAAAATACCCAGAGCACCTTTTTGGCCATGCGCCTTTGCGCCGGGCATGAGGTACGCTCGAGTCGGGCGAACCCGCCGAAGGAACGTAACCCTTTATGGAGAAATGCCTTATGATGAGCGTGCATTGCACCGAGCCCCGGCAGCCCTCATAGCGTTGGCTTCGCCGGCGGGAGCTATCCGGGCATTTCCGGCCGGCGCGGACGCTTGAAATCCGCGAGCATTTCAGTTAGGATCGACTAGAGTGCGGGCTGGAAAACTGGATCTGTATAACTCGGGGCAAAGTGGCTGGTCGCGGTTCGTCCGCTTGCGAGCGGCGCATCTCTTTTTTCAGGAGTTCAATGTGATGTACCGGAGTCTCACACTCTTGGCCACAGCGTTAATCATGCTGTCGGCCGTATCGTCGCCGGCCCAGGACGCCGTTCTGGGCCAACTGTACGGAAGTGGCGTCCACGCCTTTTTCTCGCGAGACTATGTCGAGGCGCACGAGTTGCTGACCTCCGCGATCGACGGTGGGACGAGGGATCCACGCCCCTATTACTACCGCGGCCTGACCTATCAGAAGCTCGGCCGGGAAGAACAGGCCGAGGTGGATTTCGAGAAGGGCGCGGACCTGGAAAGCCGGGATATCGACCGGCTGTTCAACGTGGGCCGATCGCTGGAGCGAATCCACGGCCAGGTGCGGCTGGACCTGGAACGGTACCGCATGGACGCCCGATTGGCCGCGCGAGAGCGGGCCGAAAAAATATACCAGCAACGCTATGGGGCGGGACAATCGCCGGGACTCAGCGAACCGCCGAGCCCCATGGACGGCGTTGGGGATTTGCCGATCGATGTGGCCGACCAGCCGCCGTTCGGACCGCCTACCGACTTTCCTCCCGGCATGGGCCCGTTGGACGAGGGCCCGATCGAGCCGCCCATCGGACCTCCGTCGCCGCCGGACATGGGCAGTCCGTTCAGCGAAGAACCGCTCGGGGCACCCGCGCCGCCGCCGACCGACGATCCTTTCTCCTTCCCGGGAATCGGCCCCGGCGTCGGTGGACCGACGGAAGTCCCGGCCGAGCCGCCGCTGGGTATGCCCATGGAAGACCCGTTGGGCGGCGGAGGCGTCGAAGACGAGACCATGCCCGCCGATCCAGGCGCGCTGGACCCGGCCGCCCCGACCGGCGGTCCGTTCGGCGGTGGGCTGGGACCGCTCAGCGACATGGAGCCCGATCCGGCCGGCGCGCCTGCACCGCCGGTGGATGATGACCCGTTCGGTGCGTTCGGAGCACCGGCAGCGACACCACCGGCAGCGACACCACCGGCCGGTACGCCCGCACCGCCGGCTGATGATGACCCGTTCGGTGCGTTCGGAGCACCGGCCACGACACCACCGGCCACGACACCACCGGCTACCACGCCGCCGGCCGCCACGCCCGCACCGCCGGCCATCGACGATCCTTTTGGCGGCGCGGACGACGCGCCGCCCGCAACCATGCCGGCCCCCATCGAGGATCCGTTCGGGCAGTAGCCGAGCCGATCATGTGCA
Source organism: Thermoguttaceae bacterium (assembly GCA_035527455.1). GTDB lineage: Bacteria > Planctomycetota > Planctomycetia > Pirellulales > Thermoguttaceae > DATLAN01. The sequence goes on along the minus strand of DATLAN010000214.1, from coordinate 15,469 downwards.
ACGCGCGGGATGCGGCTCGCCGGGAGAGTTCGCGGCTAGTACGCCCCCGCGGCGGCCGTTTCGAAAGTGCTGATCTCTTCTTCGCCGAGAATCCTGTCGATGTCCAAGAGGATCAGCAACCGGTCGGCGAGCTTCACCAGCCCGGTGAGGTAGTCCTGGCCGAGGCCGCCCCGTTGAAGACTATCGATCTACACCCTCGCGGTTTGGCCTTGACGGCTCGACTGGTTGTCGACCTTGAAGCGGCTGACCAGGTCGCGAAGCCCGGCGGATTGGGCGCCGAGTTCTTCGCTGCTGGAGGCCATTTCTTCGCTGCCGGCGGCGGCCTGGTTGGAGCGTTCGGCCAGCTTGCGGACCTCGTCGGCCACGACGGCGAATCCCGTGCCGTGCTCACCTGCCCGGGCGGCCTCGATGGCGGCGTTCAGGGCCAGGAGGTTCGTCTGGCTGGCGATTTCCGTCGAAGGTTTCCATGGCGGTTTCGAGTTCGGCGGTGGCCGCCAGCGCCGCCGCGTGGTCTTCCATCTGCCGCTGGCAGAACGTGCCGAATTGTTCGTGGAATCCGTCGACCTTACGGGCCACGTCGGCGACGGCCTGGGGGGCCGCGAAGACGACTCCCAAGCGGTTTCTTCCAGGCGGTGTTGCTCCGTGCAATCGGCCCGACCCATATCTCCCTTCAATCATCCGGGGAATCGGAGCGAAGGGGGCATGGCGGATTAACGCCCGTACCCAAAAGAGTAGGTGTGCCCGGATTTCCGTTGATGCGGGCGAGTTGCCGAAAGATAATGGATGGGTGAGGTTCGTCAGGGGGTTGCGGTAATGCATCGTTGCGGCCGAGCCGATGATGAGAAACGGCAACGGGCGGAAGAGCGCCGCCGGTGAGGGATTCCGGTAATAAGTACTTGCCCTGCGGACGGTTGCGACGCGGCGGCTGGTGGCCGGTGGCCGAAAGAAAACGGCCCCGGAGTTGCTCCCTTGGCGTCGCAGTCGGTGGTCGGCCGGGGCAGCGATCGGATAAGACTTGCTATCACGACAAGACACTTTCAAGAGAGGGTTTTTCCATGTCGAGTCTGTGTCGCGTGAGTATGGCATCGGTCGTCGCCGGCGGCCTGATCTGGACCTTGGTTGCCCTCGGTTCCACCCGGGCGGACCTGCCCGGCGAGCAAGACGGCCGGCCGGCCGTCAAGAGCCCATCGGAAGACGCCACCTTGCTGGCCGCCCGGTATCATCTGCGGAATCGCACGAAGCGGTTCTTCGACCGCGTCGGCGGTGACGTGAGCGTTTCGGAAGATCCGCAATTGGCCGCGAGGTACCATCTCCGCGGTCGCACCGAGCGGTTCTTCGGCCGAGTCGGTTAGTCGGCGGTCCCGCCGAACGCGGCTGCTTTTTCCAACAGCATCCCACCGCACACCCCGTGATTGTGTCGGTGGGAGTTCTCTTGCGCGAGTGCTCCCTTCCGGGGAGATCTACGACGGCAAGATCACGTCGGAGAGCCAGTATCGCCGCAGCGACTTGACGAGGTGGATGAACTGCCCGACGTCGACCGGCTTGAGCAGGTAGTCTTCGACGTGGAGGTGTTCTTCTTCGAGGATCTCCCGGTGGGTGGTCGAAGCGGTCAGCACGACCACCGGTTTGCGGCGCAGTCGCCGGTCGGCCTTGATTTCGGCGAGCACCTCGCGGCCGTCTTTCTTGGGCAGGTTCAGGTCCAAGAGGATCAGATCGGGCCGGGGGGCACGGCCGTATCGGCCGCGGCGGTGGAGGAACTCGACGGCTTCCTCGCCGTCGCGAACCAGGCTCACCCGGCAGCGCACGTCGCTTTCCCGCAGCGCCTCGATCGTCAGCCCGGCGTCCTCCAGGTCGTCTTCGACCAGAAGGATCTCCATCGGCCGGCCGACGGTCTCGCGACTGACGTTCTGACCGTCTCTTCCCAGCATGGTTTCGCGCCCGCAGGGCTCTCCACTCGCGCCCTTTACAACTTTACTCCCCCGCGCGAGCCGGCGATAGGGCCGGACGCGAGAATGTCAAACGAGGGTGGCACGCCCCGAGGCACGAAGGGCGTGGTTTGGCCGGTTTTTCACGCCCTTCGTTCCTCAGGGCGTGCCACCCCATGGAACAAGTTGTTTCTGCGCAACCCGTTTCACTGCAACGTGTTCCGCTCGGCTCCCCCAGAGGTGCTTCCCAAGTGGCCCGATTTCTGAGACCATGACTGGTGGATCCGGAAAAATGCGCCGGCGACAAAACGCTCTTCCCCGCTCGATCGTCTCTATTTACGAAGCATGACTCGCACCCGCGCAACCGGCAGCGACGCCGAGGCCCAACAGCAGGCCGCCGAGCGGCTCGAAGAGGTCTTCGCGCGCTGCCAGGACGAGTTGCTCGGAACGCTGTACTATTTGGTGGGCAACGCCGAAGACGCCCGAGACGCACTCCAGGAGACGTTCGTCAAGTGCTGGCAACATCGCACCGACGTGCCGGGGATCGAGAACCTCAGGGCGTGGGTTTTCCGCATCGCCCTGAACACCGGCCGCGATTTGCGAAAAACGGCCTGGCGACGCCGCCGTAGACCATTGAACCAGGCCGAGGCCACATTGGTCGCCAAGGGTGACAACCCGGGGGCCGACGCGGCGCGGCGCGAGCAACTGGAGTTGATCCGCCGGGCCGTCGGCCAGCTCCGCCGCGAAGAGCAGGAGGTGTTCCTCCTGCGCCAAAACGGCCGGATGACCTACGAACAGATCGCCGAAGCGATCAAGATCCCGGTGGGCACGGTGAAAACCCGGATGCGGCTGGCATTGGGCAAGCTGCGGGAGGCGTTGGAGGGTAAGTAACTCGCACTGTAAGTGGTCAGTGGAAAATGGGGACTGGCTCCGAGCCGCATATCGTGTGGAAGTCGGGGAAAAGCGCTGCCGGCTCGGTGCCTGTCCCCATTTTCGGGCTCCCACAACCGGATCCGAAAGCAACAAGAAAAGCATGACCGTCGACGCCGATACACGCCAGCGCTTGCTGGAACTGGTTTACGACCTGCTGCCGGAGGCGGAAGCGGCCGAGCTGCGTGGGCGGATCACGGCCGAGCCGGAACTGGCCCGGGCGTACGAGCAGGCCCGCCAGACGGCCAACCTGTTGGGCGAGGCGGCCAAACGGCCCGAACCGAAGATCCCCCTTCGACATCCGGGGCCACCCGCCGAGAAGGCTCCCCGGTCTCCGCGGCCGAAACGCCGTGCGAGGTCTCGCCGTCAGCGCGGCTCGCCCCGGGCCAAGGCGGCCAATTGGGTGGTCGGCCTGGCCGCGGCCGTGCTCTTGCTGGTGTCGCTGGGCGGGTACTGGTACGACCTCCGCCAACGCGACACGATCGCCGCGGAGCAGGTACGCTTGCGGGTGACCGGTCCGGCCGCCTTGCAGGCGGGCGTCCCGGCGGAATATGCGGTGACCACGACCACGATCGCCGGGGAGCCGCTGCCGGCGCAGATCAAGTTCGCCGTCTATTCGCCCGGCGTGGAAGAGCCGAAATGGCAAAACGACATGACCGACGAGAACGGCCGCTTCCGGATCGCCGTGCCCGGCAATGGAACGTTCGCCTCGGCGGCCGTGCTGAAGGTCGAAGTCCAGCGCGAGGATACGGAGGAGACCGAAGCCATCGAGACCCGCTTGGAGGTCCGGCCGGAGCGTTACGTCACGCGGCTGACGTTGGACCGGCCGCTGTATCGGGCGGACCAGCCGGGTGAAATCGCTTACTACCGTTCGCTGACCCTTTCCCGGTTCGGCCTGGCGGCGGATCGGGAGATGCCGATCCATTTCGAGATTCTCGATCCCGGCGGGGCGGTCGTGCCCGACTCGGCCGTCGAGGGGATGACCGAACACGGCGTCGGCTGCGGGGCGTTTGCGATCCCGCCCGGTCTGGCCGGCGGGGAATATACCCTGGTGGCTCGCAGTCCCGAAGAACTGTTTCCCCAAGAGCGGCGGACCTTCTCCATCCGCCACTACCGGCTGCCGCGGCTGAAGAAGCAGTTGGAATTCACCCGCGACAGCTACGCGCCGGGCGACGAGGTGATCGCCGACTTCGTGGCCGAGAGGGCCGAAGGCGGTCCGGCAGCCGATGCGTCCTTGCAGATCACGGCCATCGTCGACGGCGAGAAAACCTTCGACCAGCCGGCCCGCGCGGACCATACCGGTTCGTTCCAGGTCAATTTCCGTCTGCCCGAGAAGATCGCACGGGGCGACGCCCTGCTGAGCGTGACCGTCGACGACGGCGGCAATCGGGAGCCGATCGTCAAGACGATCCCCGTCAACCTCGGCAAGGTCGAAGTGGAGTTCTTTCCGGAGGGGGGCGATCTGGCCGGCGGCCTGGAGAATCGGGTCTATTTCGTCGCCCGCGATCCGCTCGGCGAGCCGGTCACCATCCGAGGAACGGTCGTCGACAGCAGCGGGAAGGACGTGGCGGCCGAGGCGGAAACCGCGCACGAAGGCATGGGCTCGTTGAGCTTCACGCCGAGCGTGGAGGAGGACTATCGTCTGCGGATCGCCAGTCCGCCCGGGGCGAAAGACCAGCCGCTGCCCGGCGTCTCCCTGAGACAGAAGATCGTGCTGCACACGGGTCCCGGCGTGTTCGCGGCGGGCGAGCCGCTGAAGTGCGAGGTCCGCTCGGCCAGGGCGAATGTCCCGCTGGTCGTGGCGGCCTTCTGTCGCGGCGTGCCGGTCGGACAGCAGGTGATCGTTACCAGGAAAGATACGGGTGAGCAAGCCGATTCGATCGAGATTCCCCTGGCCGAAGAGATCGGCGGGGTGATCCGGCTGACCGTGTACGACTACAGCATCCACCCGCCGCAGCCGGTGGCCGAGCGGCTCGTCTACCGGCGGACCGACCGGCGGCTGAACGTCGAGACCGGCGGACTGAGCGCCCGATACGCGCCCGGCGACCGGGTGAGCATGTCGCTGAGGGTCCGCGACGAGCAGGGCCGGGTGGTTCCGGCCGTGCTCGGCGTGGCCGTGGTCGACGATACCCTGTTGAGCCTGGCCGACGACGACACGCCGCGGATCGACACCCACTTTCTGTTGACCACCGAGGTCGAGAACCCGGAAGACCTGGAAGAGGCCGATTTCTATCTGGCCGAGGGCGACGAATCGGCCGCGGCGCTGGATCTGCTGCTGGGCACCCAGGGCTGGCGGCGATTCGCCGAGAAGACGCTCGACGAATTGAAGAAAGAGGGCCGCGACGCCGAACCGCTCTCCCGGTTGGTCGCCATGAGCGGTCCCGCCGCGCCGCCGGCCATGTTCGACAACATGAGCGAGGTCCGCCGGAAGTACGAGGCCAGCGTGGCCGAATACGAAAAGGGACATACCAAGACGCTCAAGGCGCTGACCACCTTGAGCTTCTTCGGCGGGCTGGGACTGATGCTGCTGGTGGCCATGCTGGGTCTGATGAAGGTCGTCTCGGGCATCCACCTCTGGGTGCCGGCCGTGGGCGTGACGGGCTGCTGCCTTCTGATCGGCTGGTTTCTGATGGCGCCGGTCGGGCCGATCTTCGATGCCCCCGGCGCGATCGCGTTCGCCGAGTTCCACGTCGAGCCGCCGGAAGTCGCGCCGGAAAAGGCGGCGGAAGCAACGGCCATCGAAGAAATGCCGACGGCGGAAGCAGAAGGCAAGCCGGACGACTTCGACGGAGAGCACGCGATGCCGGACGAAGCAGCGCCGGCCGACGCTCCGGTAGAAGCGCCCCCCGGAGTCGCCCCGCCCGGGGCGCCCGAGTTACGAGTGGCGGGAAAAGCACCGGACGGCGGCGGGAAACTGGGTCGCGAGCTGCACGACTTCGCCATGAAACGCGACATCGACAAACGGTTCGGTGATCTGACGGACGCCGCCCGGAAGGAACTGGCCGACGGGGATTGGGCTTTGGAGAGAGCGCGGATGGGAGGTTTCGCCGGGTGGGAGACGATGGACGACTCCAAAACCCGCCGCCACGGAGGATTCGTCGTCCGCCAATACCGCCACCAACGCAGCAAGGCGAAACCCGACGTCCGGCAAGACTTCACCGAAACCCTCTTCTGGCACCCGATGTTGATTGCCGACGCAGAAGGCCGGGCGAACGTCTCCTTCGACCTGTCCGACTCGATCACCACCTTCCGCCTGCTGGTCGACGCCCATCACGACGGGCGCGTCGGCTCCGGCAAAGACGCCGTCGAGTCGCGGATCCCGTTCAACCTCGAGCCGAAACTGCCGCTGGAAGTCACCGCCGGCGACCGCATCGACCTGCCCTTGGCCGTGGTCAACGATACGCTCGAAGAACTGCCCGTCGATCTGCTCATCGAACACGACGACCTGGTGACCCTCGTCGGCGATCCGCAGCGGACCGTCGCGCTGGCCGCCGAGCAGCGCGGCCGGGAATACTTCACGCTCGACGTGACCGGCCCGAGCGGCGACTGCAAACTGGCCTTCCGCGGCCTTGCTCAAGGCGCGTACGGCGTGCTGGGCGACCGGGTGGAGCGGACCTTGAAGGTCGTTCCGCCCGGCTTCCCCAAAGAAGTCTCCCACAGCGGCCAAATCGACGGCCGGCAGGAACTGGCCGTCGATCTGCCCGAGGGAATCGTCGCCGGCTCGTTGGAAGTGACCTTGAACGCCTTCCCCTCGGCGCTGGCCGACTTGCAGCAGGGCCTGGACGGCATGTTGCAGGAGCCGACCGGCTGTTTCGAGCAGGCCTCGACGGCCAACTACCCCAACGTGCTCTCGCTGCAATACATGCAGGAGCACGAGTTGGACAGCCCGGCCATCGCCCGGCGGTCGCGAGAACTGTTGAAGAAGGGCTACGTCAAGCTGAAGGGGTACGAGTGCCGCGAGGCCAAGGAGGGCTACGAGTGGTTCGGCGCCGATCCCGGGCACGAGGCGCTGACGGCCTACGGGCTGATGCAGTTCCGCGACATGGCCGAGGTCTGCCAGGTCGAGCCGGAAATGATCGAGCGGACGGCCGCCTGGCTGATGAAGCGCCGCGACGGCCAAGGCGGCTTCCTGCGGAACGAAAAGGCCCTGGACAGTTTCGGCCGCGCGCCGCCGGAAATCACCGACGCCTACATCACCTGGGCCCTTTCCGAGTCGGACCAGGAAGGCATCGACGCCGAGATCGAGCACGTGGGCGAACTTGGCGAAGCGTCGGACGACCCGTACCTGGTGGCCCTGGCCGCGTTGGGCACGCTCAATGCGGCCCGGCTGGCACAGCAGCAGGAACTGCCCGAGAAGGCGAAGCAACTGACCGAAACGGCCCAACGGCTCTCCGACAAGCTGGCCGAAGCCCGGGCCGACGACGGGCATCTCGACGGCAAGCGGGGCTCGATCACGCGCAGCGGCGGCACGTCGCTTAGGGTCGAAACCACGGCCCTGGCCGCCCTGGTCTGGCTCAAGCAGCCCGCCTTTACGGCCGAGGCCGACAAGGCCGTCCAATGGATCACCCAAAACCGGCAGGGCTCCGGCGGGTTCGGTTCCACCCAGGCCACGATCCTGGCGCTGAAGGCCCTGGTCGAGCATTCCCGGGCCGGCCGCCAGGCGGTCACCGCCGGCACGTTGATCATCAAACGCGACGACTTGCAGATCGGCCAGCACGCCTTCGCCGCCGGCCGGCAGGAGACGATCGTCGTCGACGGACTGGAAGCCAACCTCGAGCCGGGCGCCAACAAGCTGAGCGTCACGCTGACCGGCGAAAACAAGATGCCCTACAGCCTGGACGTCCGTTACCGCGAGCTGAAGCCGACCGACGACGAAAACTGCCCCCTGCGGCTGACCACCGAGTTGAAACGGCAGCAGGTCGCCGCGGGCGAGACGGTCGAGTTGTCGGCCGAGTTGACCAACGTCAACGCCGACGAAGGCCAGCCGATGACGATCGCCATTCTCGGTTTGCCGGCGGGATTGGAGGTCCGCCCGGATCAGCTTAAAGAACTGAAAGAGTCCGGCACATTCGACTACTACGAAACCCGAGCCCGGGAGGTGATCTGTTATTGGCGATCTCTGGCCCCGGGCAAGAAGGTCCCGATCAGGCTCGACCTGGTCGCCGCCGTCCCCGGCCGATACACGGGCCCGGCCTCTCGGGCGTATCTCTATTACACGTCCGAGCAGAAACAGTGGGCCGAGCCGCTCGAGGTGGAGATCACGCCCGAGTGATTCTTCACAGCCCGTTGCACTCGTCAAACTGCATCCAGGCGAAATCCAACGTGATCACGAGGGTCAATCGCATCGAGGCTCCCAACCGGGTCACTACGAGCCCTTGGCAAAATCCCGACTACAGACTCTTTCGGTCGCCAGAGAGTGCGGCTTCAATGGATCGGAGGCAAGCCTCAGGGTTTACGCAATCTGCGAATGCAGCGAGATTTGTATTGTCTAAGAAAACAGGAGAACATAGCGTGAAGATCAGGCGGTTCGGCCCATCGGGGCTTGCTCGCAAGGGGGTGTCCGGCACGCGCGGGCGAGAAAACGTCGGGAAAGACTGTTGAAACGGCGGCCGGAATCTGATAACCTCAACGGAGAAGGGCATTCGGTCTCGGGACAGTAAGGAGGACTGATCATGTCCACGCTTTGGATCGCGGCTCTCGCGCTGGCGGCCCCTCCGGTTGAAGGGGTGTCGCCGTCTTCGCTCGACCCGCCGGCAGTGACGGTCGGTGAATCGACGGTCGGTGAATCGGCGGTTGGTGAATCATCGCTGGCCTTGCGAAGCGGGCCTGAGTTGCGCGAGGCGGTCCGCGAGGCCCTGCAGCATTGGGCGCGGCCCAGCGATGAAGAGGCCGATCAGGCGGCCGCCGAATTCCTCACGCTCTACGGCGAGCTGCAACGCGACCGAGAGTTGGCCTCTTCACAGCGCGAGGAGTTCCTCGGCAAGGTCCGCGGCCGGCTGATGACGCTCTCCGGCCAGATCTGCAAGCGCGTGGCGATCGAAGCGAGACTCGCTCGGCAGGAGCGGCCCGAGTCGGTCGATGCCGTGGCGACGCGGCCCGGCGTGTTGGCCCAGTTGGGCGGCTTCGGCGGCGGAATGATGGGCGGACCGGGCATGGGCGGGCCGATGATGGGCGGAATGATGAACCGCGGCATGATGGGCGGCGGGCCGATGGGCGGCGGGATGCAGAACGACGACAACGGGCAGGAACTCGTCGAGTTGATCCAACAGACCATCGCGCCGACGACCTGGGACGTCAACGGCGGCACCGGCACCATCTACTACTGGCGGCCCGGCCGCGCGATCGTCGTCCGGCAGCAAGAAGAGATCCACCGCCAGATCGGCGACGTGATCCAGCAGTTGGAAAAGCTCAACCGGTAGTTCATGCACGCCGAAATCATCTCCATCGGCGACGAGATCACCAGCGGGCAACTCCTCGATACCAATGCGCAGTGGCTGAGCCTGCGGCTGGAAGAACTGGGCATCCGCGTGCGGTATCACACGAGCGTCGGCGACCAGCTCGACGCGGCCGCCGACGTGTTCCGAGCAGCCGTCCGCCGTTGCGACGTGGTGCTCGCTACCGGCGGCTTAGGACCTACGGCCGACGACCTCACCCGGGAAGCCATCGCCGAGGCGACCGGCCGCGAGCTGGTTCTCGATCCGGAAGCCCTCGAACACGTCCGCGGGATGTTCGCCCGGCGGGCAAGGGAAATGCCGAAGCGGAATCGGCAGCAGGCCATGTTTCCCGCCGGCGCGCGGATGATCCGCAACCCCAACGGCACCGCGCCGGGCATCGACCTGGAGGTGCCGCGGGAAGGGGCCGGCCCGTGCCGCGTGATCGCCCTGCCCGGCGTGCCCGCGGAAATCAAGGAAATGTGGCACGACTCGGTGGCCGATTTGCTGGCCGGATTCGGCGGCGGGCGGCGGCTGGTGCGGCACAAGCGGATCAACTGTTTCGGGGCGGGAGAAAGCCACATCGAAGCGATGCTGCCCGACCTGATCCGGCGCGGACGGCAGCCGCGGGTGGGCATCAACGCCAGCCAGACGACGATCATCCTGCGAATCACCGCCGAGGGCGCCACCGAAGAAACATGCTACGCGGCGATGGGGCCGACCATCGCCACCATCCGCGAAAACCTCGGTACGCTGGTCTTCGGCGAAGACGACGACCGGTTGCAGGACGCGGTGGTGCGGCTATTGCGCCGGCGGAAGAAGACCCTGGCCACCGTCGAATGGGGTACGGCCGGGCTGGTCGCCGGGTGGCTCGGCGGAGTCGCCGAAGCGGCGGGATGCTATCGCGGCGGACTGGTCGTGCCGGACGAATCGGCGTTAAAGAACCTGCTGGGCGTCGATGAGCAATTCCTCGCCGCCCATCCACCCACCGGCGCCGAGTTGGCCCGCGCGATGGCCGCCGGCTGTCGCGAGCGGTTCGCGTCGGACTACGCATTGGCCGTGGGCGCCTTTCCCGAGGTCGACGCAGAAGCTCCCGAGCCGAAGCCGTTCTACTGTGCCTTGGCCACTGCGGACCGCGTCAACGTCGAGCGTTTCCCCTACGCCGGCCATCCGGCCACGCTGACGGTTTTCTGCGCCAAGCGGGCGTTGAACTTCGTCCGTCTGGCGCTTCTGTGATGTAATTCAGCACGGCCGCACGCGATCACAAGTGGGCCCGGCCGGTGAAGCGGCAGCCGATCAGGTGGACCGGCTGCCCGTCGAGTTCGCGCTCTATCACGCGGACGACCTCGGCGGTGAAGAAGCTGACCGACGGCGGCTGGCCCAGCGCGACCACGAGCTTCTCGAACTCGGGCGGGTTCTCCATGTAGAAGGAAAGGCCCCCGGCCGAAATGTCGTCGCAAACGACGGTGAAGAATTTCTTCCGGGAGGGCAACACGTCGCCGTACATCGGCGCGATCGCCTGGCGGTACTGGAAGGTGCGGCGAGGGCTGTTCCTTTGCTCCTGGCCGGTCTTCTCGCCGACCGTCTTGAACGGCTGGTCGGTCGGTATTTCTTCCTCGGTGGAGAATTCGCCGTGCTGAGCGCCGTCGGCAGCCGACGCCGACCGGCCGGGCGCGTGATCTCCCTCGGCCAGGCTGCGGCGGAGTTCGGTCAACGCCCGGTTGGCCTCTTCGGCCACGGCCTTGACCTGTTCCAGCTCCTCCCGGGCGTGGTGCTCTGCGGTCCGGTCGATTCCGGTCAACGCGATGGACTCGATTTCACCAAAACTTCCGGAGATGGTCTTCAGCGACCAGGAGATGTTCCGCCGGCTGCCGTCTTTGGTCAGCAGGTGCCCCTCGAATTCGTTGGGGCTGCGCTGTCTGACGGCGGCGCGAAAGACGCCCTCGAACAACGTCAGTTCCTCGGGCACCGCCAGCACGCTGCAGAACTCCTTTCCCTGGACCTCCGCCAGCGAGAAGCCGGTCACCTGTCGGCAAGCCCGATTCATCCTGATCAGGTGGCACCTGGCGTCGAGCGTGAACACCAGCGCGTCGACCGTCTCGAGGATCGTGAAGGAAAACGCGCGCTGCTGCTGTAGTGCTTCTTCGGCCTGAATGCGGCCGACCGACGAGGTGAGCAATTGGGCGATCATTTCGGCGAACTGGACGTCGTCTTGGCTGAACTCCCGTTCTTTCTCACAGTAGATTTCCAGCGCGCCGAAAGGCTTGTTGCCGACGTGGAGCGGCACGCACAGGACGCCGCCGACGCCCAACTTGTGAAGGAAAAGATCGGTGAAGCGTTTGTCCGATCCCACGTTCGCCGCCACGGTCGAATCGGCTTCGCGCAGCGCAAAGCCGGTGATCGAGTCTTCCGCCGCCAGCGAGGACTCGTGGACGACCGGATCGGCCGCGGAGCCTTGTTCGCTGCGCGGGACGACCTTCCGCACCAACTTGCCGGCGACCACCTGGCCCACTCCGCTGAAATCGGCGCCGAGGACCTCGCTGACCAGCGCCACGGCGTCCTGAATCAAGACCGACAGCTCGGGCCTCGCGTTGCTGCGACGACCAAAGGCCAACAGCGCGGCCTGCTGCCGGGCAAACGCGTTGAACTGTTCGGGTTGGGTCTCGACGCTGGCAGCCATCTTTCCAACGGGGCTCGGGTTCGGCGAAGTCGCGTTCGCGGTCGATCGTAGCGGCGTGGTTGCGACAGGCCCTGAGGAACGAAGGGCGTGGTTTGGCAGGTTTTCCACGCCCTTCGTTCCTCAGGGCGTGCCACCCTCGCCAAAAATGTACAAGCTATTCTTGCGCAAACACTTACTATCCGTCCACTTCAAGCATAGCTTGCCGAGGGGACCACACGCCGAGAAACCGGTTTGTTCCGGATTCTCCGAAAACACCGGACGTGACGATTGCGTCCGGCGGTGGGCTCGGGCAACGCTTCGGTGTATGATTGGGGAGTCTACGTTGGCCCAACTCGATGACTTCGCACTAGGACGAAATCCATGAAGAAACGCTTGCCCTCGGGTTCGATCTTCCTGATGTTCCTCTCGGTTGTCTTGGCAACTTTTGCAGCGGCCGATCCGATTGCCGGGCAGCCCGCGGCGGCCGAAAAGGCAGCGTCCGAAGACAAGGCCGTGCCCCAATACACGTCCGTTCGCCCTTTGCCCGACGGAGTGACGCTGGCCACCCTTTCCAACGGCCTGACGGTGATCGTTCAGGAGAATCACGTGGCGCCGGTGGCGACCGTCCGTTGTTCGGTGAAGAATACCGGCAGCGCGTTCGAGGAGCGCCACCTGGGGGCCGGGGTGAGCCACGTGCTCGAACACGTCGTTTCCGGCGGAACTACCGAGAAACGTACCGAGAAGGAGATCGAGAAGATCATCGATACCTTCGGCGGGGCGACCAACGCCTTCACTTCCACCAGCCTGACTTCCTACTACGTCGATTGCCCGGCCAAACAGGTGGCCGCCGCCATCGACGTGGTGGCCGACGCCATGCAGCACGTCCGGTTCGAGCCGTCGGAGTTCGCCCGGGAATTGAAGGTGGTCCGGCAGGAACTGGCCGACGGCGAGGTGAACCGGCAGCGGGTGCAGTGGAACCTGCTGCAGCAGACCGTCTACACGCTGCACCCGATCCGCCATCCGATCATCGGCTATCTCGACGTGCTCAACCAGACGACCAACGAGACGATCATCGATTTCTACCGCCGCCGCTACGTGCCCAACAACCAGGTGTTCGTGGTGGTCGGCGACGTCGACACGCAGGAGGTGCTCGACGAGGTGGCCCGGCAATGGGCCGGCACGCCCCGCGGCGTGGAGACCTTCGTCCCCTTGCCCGAGGAACCCGAGCAACTCGGCCCGCGGGAAGCGGTCCGCGAGATGGACGGGCAGACGTACGATCTGGTTCTGGCGTGGCCGACGGTGCAGCTTTCGCACCCGGATTTGTACGCGTTGGACGTGGCCGCGTACATCCTCGCCGAAGGGGAAAGCTCGCGGATGGTGCAGCGGCTGAAATACGACCGGCAGCTCGTCCTCTCGGTCGGTTCGGCCAGCTACACGCCGCACTTCGCCAACGGTTTCTTCGCGATCATGGCCAGTGCCCAGGCGGATCGGTGGCAGGAGGCGGCCGACGAGATTCTCAACGACGTGTATCGGCTTCGCGACGAGTTGATCAGTCCGGCCGAACTGGCCAAGGCGAAGAAGCAGAAGGCGGCCGAGCTGGTCTTCTCGCAACAGACGGTCCAGCAGGCGGCCGACAGTCTGGGCCGCAATTTCATTTCCACCGGCGACCCGCTGTTCGACCAGAGTTACGTGGAGAACATCCAGAAGGTCACCGCCGAAGAAGTCCGCGACGTGGCCCGGCGGTATTTCGTGCCCGGGCGACTCGATCGCGTGATCATTGCCCCGCCCGGCGGCGCCCCGAAACGGGCCGCGGAAGAAAGCGGCGGCGTGGAAGGGCCGATTCGGGTGGCCCGGCTGTCCAACGGGCTGCGCGTGCTGATCAAGCGCCAGGGACAATTGCCGATGGTCAACATCCAGGCCTACGTGCTGGGCGGTTCGCTGGTCGATACGGAAGCGACGGCCGGCCGCTCCGCGCTGGTGGGCGCGATGCTCGACAAGGGCACCGCGCGGCATTCCGCCCGGCAGATCGCCGACTATTTCGACTCGATCGGCGGGAGTCTTTCGATGAGTACCGGGCGGAATACGGTCTTCGGCAGCGCCACCGCGTTGCGCGACGATTTCCCCGAAGCGGCCGCCCTGTTCGCCGAGTGTTTCACCCGATCGACGTTCCCCAACGAGGAGTTCGACAAGGTGAAGGTGTTGGCCTTGGGTGCGATCGTCCGCCGGGCCGACAGTCCCCATGCGGAAATCTTCGAGATGTTCTACGACGCCCTGCCGGCCGCCTCGCCGTATCACCTGATTCAAGGCGGCAAGGCCGAAACGGTGGGAAGGCTCACGGCCGAAGACCTCCGGGCGTATCACGCGAAGTACTTCGTGCCGAACAACATGATCGTCACCGTGTTCGGCGACGTCGATCCGGAGGAGGCGATGCGGCTTGTCGAACAGCGCTTCGGGCAGCTCGAGCCCGACCCCGACTTCGAGCCGATCGACTTCGACTGCGACAACGCCATCGCGGAGACCGTCGTCCGCCACAAGCAGACGGCCAAGCCGACCGGCATGGTCGCGTTGGGCTATCCGGGCGCCTCGATTCGCGACAAGGAGGACTACGCGGCCCTGACCGTGTTGGACGCCGTGATGTCCGGCTACAGCTTCCCCGGCGGGTGGCTGCACAACGAGCTGCGCGGCGAGGGGTTGGTCTACTTCGTCCACGCCTACCAGGACACCGGCCCGGCACCGGGCTTCTTCGCCGTGTTCTCGCAGACCCGCCCGGATACGATCGACGAAGTGGTCGGGCGGATCCGAAAGAACATCGCCCGGGCGTGTACCGGCGAGATCAGCCGGGAGGAATTCGACACGGCCATGCAGATGGTCATCGCATTGCACGCCCAAGAGAACACGACCATCGCGGAGCAGGCGCGAGGGGCCGCTTTGGATGAACTCTACGGCCTGGGCTACGACTACGACGAGAGCTTCGACCGGCGGATCGAGGCCGTCACGCTGGAAGACGTGATCGCCGTCGCGCGAAAATATCTCGCCGGCAACTACGTGCTGGTTACCATGTCGCCGAAGAGTGGGTCTGACGGGCAAGAGGCGCAATGAGCGCTACAACCCGCTTCAGACGGACAAACCCGATCTTCGGGCCGTGCCAATCCGAGCACGCCACGTTTAGCGGGCGGGCTTGCCCGCCGTTTTCTCGGCAGAAGAATCTCCTTGGGCCCACGGCGGGCAAGCCCGCCCGCTAAACGTGGCGATACGCTCTTGCTCTTTTGCTGTTGCCGGCACTCCGGCAATGGCAACCCTTCAGTGGCGTTTCGGCCCCGTTGCTTCCTCCGGTTGTAAGCTATCCTTGAACACAGTGCGTAAACCCAGACTGTCGGACCAATCATTCCACCCGGAAAGACGCGATGCTGCGAGGCAATCAACGCTTGCGGGTGCTGGTTCTGCTGGTCATCGTGCAGATCGGGTGTTTCATGCTGGGCCTGCGGGTCCACCATGGCCTGGTCGTTTCCTCCGTGACCCGGGTG
>DATLAN010000213.1:0-3726 GCA_035527455.1 Thermoguttaceae bacterium | reverse complement strand
TCAGTCCTCTTCCTCTTCCTTCAGCGCCGCCTTGGCGATGATTTCCTGCTGGACGTTGCCGGGCACGACGTCGTAGTGGCTGAATTCGATGGCGTAGCTGCCCTGGCCGCCGGTGATGCTCGAGAGGCTTCGGGCGTACGTCGTCACTTCGGCCAGGGGCGCTTCGGCCGTGACCGTCTGCATGCCGCCGCCGGCGGAGTCCATCCCCAGCACGCGGCCTCGGCGGCCCGACATGTCGCTGCTGATGTCGCCCACGTTGGCCCCGGGCACGGTCACCTCGATCTTCACGATCGGTTCGAGCAGGGCCGGCTTGGCCTGCTGAAACACGTTGCGGAAGGCCATCGACGCGGCCGTTTTGAAGGCCTGTTCGGAACTGTCGACCGGATGGTGCTTGCCGAAGTGGACCTCGACGCACACGTTCTGCACCCGGTATCCGGCGATCACGCCCCGTTCCAGGCGGTCCTTGAATCCCTTTTCCACGGCCGGCATGAAGTTGGAGGGAATCGTGGCGCTGACGACCGAGTCGATCCAAAGGAAGTTATTGTCCTCATCGTAGTGCGGTGTCTTCATCGAAGCGAACCGGCTCTTGGTAGCATACTCCTCGATGTCGGTGCCCTTGGGCAGCGGAAACATGCGGATGTGGACTTCGGCGAACTGGCCGCGCCCGCCGGTTTGCTTCTTGTGGCGATAGAAGCCGTCAGCGTTGGCCTGGATCGTTTCGCGATAAGGGATCTTCGGCTCTTTGGTCTGGACCTCGACCTTGTCGCGCCGCTTGAGCCGTTCCTGGATGATCTGCAGGTGCAACTCGCTCATCCCGGTGGCAACGGTCTCTTTGGTTTGCGCGTCCCGGACCAGACGGAAGGTGGGATCCTCCTGGACGATCTTGTTCAGCGCTCCGGAGAGCTTGGCTTCGTCGCCGCGGCTCTTGGGACTGACGGCCAGCCCGACCATGGGCGTGGGGAACTTCAACGGCGGCAGTTTCCATTCGCCGAGCATACTGCCGGTCTCGAGTTCCTCCGTCTTCACCACCGCCACGATCTCCCCGGGTCCGGCCTGGTCGACCGGCTCGGTCTGATCGGCCTGCACCTTGAACAACTGGCTGAGCTTGACCCCCTTGCGCACGCCGATCACCGGCACCGTGCTGTCCTTGTTCAGCGTGCCGTTGAATACGCGGATGAACGTCAGTTTCTGCACGAACGGGTCGATGCGGGTCTTGAAGACATGGGCGACCAAGGGACCGGCCGGATCGGCCTTCACGCTCACCTCTTCTCCCGCGGCGTTCTTGGCGGTCCGGTTCAATGCGTCCGGCGGCAGGGCACACATGGCCAACGCGTCGAGCAACTCGTCCATGCCCTTGCCCGTCTTCCCGGAGACGCACACCATCGGGATCAGACTCCCCTCGGAAACCGCCCGAACGATCAACCGGGAAAGCTCCTCGTCGGTGGGCAGCGTTCCCTCGAAGTATCGCTCCATCACCTCCTCATCCACCTCGATGATCGACTCCAGCAGCGACTCGCTGATCTCGGACGGATCGATCAACGCCCCGGCGGCGTCCTCGGGCACTTTCAGCGTGCCGGCCACGCCACGGAAATCGGCCCCTTGACCCAGCGGCACGTTCAGCAACACGCAGGAGTTGCCGAACACCTCTTTGATGCTGTCGATCAGGGCGGGAAAGTCGATGTTGTCGGAGTCCATCTTGTTGATGACGATCATCCGCCCCAGGCCGGCCTTCTCGGCCTCGGCGAAGACCCGTCGCGTGTTCACCTCGATTCCCGCTTGGGCGTTGATCACGATTGCCACCGTGTCCACGCCCCGCATCGCCCCGATCGTCTGGCCGATGAAGTCGGGATAGCCGGGCGTGTCGATCACCTGGAAGTGCTTGCCCCCGCGGTCGAAATGGACCACGCTGGCCTCGATCGAGTATTGGTGCTGCTTCTCTTCGTCGTCGAAATCGCAGATGCTCGACCGGTCGTCGACGCTCGCCTGGCGGTTGACGGTGCCGGTGGTGGTCAACAGCCTGTCCACCAGCGTCGTCTTGCCGGCCGAGCCGTGCCCGCAAAAGGCAATGTTGCGGATGTCCTCGACTTTGTACTTCGCCATCACTTGTTTCCTCTGGTTTGGTTGCGAAGCCGCAAGCGGCTACTATGGTTCGGCGGCCGCGATCGCGTCGGGCAGCTTCAATGTTCCCTCGTAAAGTGCCCGGCCGATGATGCAGCCGGCCATGCCCGCGGCTGCCAGCCGGGCAACGTCCTCCGCCGTCGTTACTCCCCCGGAAGCGACCACCGGCAGGTCGATCGCCGCCTGCATCTCGGCCATGGCCGCCACGTCGGGCCCGGCCATCATTCCGTCGGTGGCAATGTCGGTATATACGATCGCCGCGATCGGTTCGCCGGCGAATCGCTCCGCCAACTCGATCGCGGAAACCTCGCTCGTCTTCTCCCAGCCGTCGGTAGCCACCCGTCCATCGCGGGCGTCGATCCCCAGGACCAGTTTGCCGGGGAACTTCCGGCACATTTGGCGGAACCACTCGGGCTGCCGGATCGCCAAGGTGCCGATCACCAACCGGGTGAGTCCCAAGTCGAGCAGCTCGCGGATCGTCTCCTCGTTGCGGATTCCGCCGCCCAACTCGCACGGGACTTCCGTCGAGCCGACAATCGCCCGAACGCTGTCCCAATTCGCCGGCCGACCCTCTCGGGCTCCATCCAGGTCCACCAAATGGAAACGCTCCGCCCCCTGGTCGACCCAGTGGCGTGCCATGGCGGGTGGATCTTCGCCGAAGACGGTCTCCTGGCTATAGTCCCCCTGTTTCAGGCGGACACAACGGCCCCCGCGAAGGTCAATTGCCGGCCAGATTTCCACGCTTCGAATGCTCCTGCCCGCCGTCGGGCACCGCGACAAAACACGTAATATGACACAGTATTGGCCGGCCGGCAAGAGGCCGTGAAACAGTCTCCAGCGGAGGATTCTACACTATCCGCGGTTCTGCCAGGGCAGTTCTCGGAGATCTGGTCGCGTTGCCGGCGTCATCCCCAGCTTGGAACATCCGGACAGCCGCAACACGCCTCACGCCAGCTCGGCGAAGTTCTTCAGAATCCGCAGCCCGTCCGATTGGCTCTTTTCGGGGTGGAACTGGGTGGCGAACAGGTTGCCGCGCCAGATCATCGAGCAGAAGGGCCCGCCATAATCGGTCGTGGTGGCGATGACCTCTTCGTCCTTTGGCACGACGTAGAAGGAATGGACGAAGTAGAAATGCGTGCCTTCCGGGATTCCTTGGAGGATTGGCGGCCGGCGGGGGATCGAAATCTGGTTCCAACCCATGTGGGGGACGGAGTACTCCGGAGGGAGTTCGAAGCGGACGACCTCTCCGGCCAGCACGCCTAACCCTTCGTGCTCGCCGTACTCGTAACTTCGCTCGAACAGCAGTTGGAGCCCCAGGCAGATGCCCAGGAAGGGTTTGTCCGAGTGGATCGCTTCGAGGATCGGCTCGATCAGGCCTCGGCGTCGCAGTTCGGCCATGGCGTCTTCGAACGCCCCGACGCCCGGCACGACCACTTTGGCCGCTTGGGCCACGACAGCCGGATCGCTGGTGACGACGGCCTGATGACCGACCTTCTCGAATCCCTTCTGCACGCTGCGAAGGTTGCCCATTCCGTAGTCGACGATGGAGATCAAGCGAGCGAGCGGGGGCTGGGGACTGGGGGTTCGGGGCTGGGGGTTCGGGGCTGG
>DATLAN010000212.1:0-2916 GCA_035527455.1 Thermoguttaceae bacterium | reverse complement strand
CGTCGGCATCGGTCCCAGCCTCCAGGTCTACACTGGAAATTCCGACCTTGATGCGGCTGTTGAGGACGAGTTCAGCGCCTACGCCGACGACTGCGATTTCGTCGAGCCGAACCAATCGCTGGCCGAGCTTCTGGCTCAGGGCATTCGGGACGATTGCCTGGCTGGAGAGGACTTCCTATCGCCGACGACGGACCCGGATTTCACGGGCGCTGTCAAGCTCCGGCTACAAGGTATTGCCCCTGAGCGGGTGTCAACGCCCTGGAGCCGGATCAACGATTCTCGCGTTCGCAACGGGATCGAGTTCGATGAACGGGGCAAGAAGATTCGCTACTGGGTTGCGGGCGCACATCCCCGTGATTCGCAGGCGAAGTTTGCGGACATCTCGGCATGGCGAGCCGTTGACGTTCGAGACATGATTCACTCGTTCATCCGGCTGGAGGCCGGCCAGCATCGGGGCTATCCCTGGTTCGCTCCGGCCCTGCCTGAGATGGCGGCGACACGGCGTTGGGTGCTGGCTGTGCTCTCGGCGGCCGAGACGGCGGCGGATGTCTCGTTCGTCCTGCAAACCACGCTGGCGACGCTCGACGAGCCGGTCAAGATCGACGAGATGGACGTGATTCACTGGGCCAGGAACGCCGGCCTGACGTTGCCGGCCGGGTGGGAGGCCCACCAGTTCAAGGCGGAGCAGCCGCAGGCCACGCATAAAGATTTCATTCGCGAGCGGCTACGGTCGATGGGCCGGCCGCTGGGCATGCCGTACAACGTCGCGGCCGCTGACTCGACGGGACTGAATTTCGCCTCCGGCCGCCTCGACCAGCAGCTTTTCTATGTCGCCATCCTGGTCAAACGGTCTTGGCTCGCCCGCCGGAAGCTCAAGCCGATCTTCCGGCGTTGGCTGGGCGAGGCGTCGCTGGCGATTCCCGCATTGCGGCCGCTGGCCGGGTTGAACCTCGACCGGATCGCCCGGACGGCGGAGTGGTACTGGCGCTCGCCGCAGATTCACGGCGACCCGCTGAAGGAATCCAAGGCGATCACGGAGCAGTTGCACAACGGCTCCAAGACGTTCATCGACGTGTGTTCGGAAGCCGGCTTGGACTGGCAGGTCCAACTACAGAAGAAACACAAAGTCGATATCTACAAACTCACGCTGGCGGCTGAACTCAAGGCTGCTACGGCCGAGAGCGGCCTGACGCCCGACGAGGCGGCGGCGGCCTTGGCCTCTGACCCGGCCGACTTGAGCAACCTTCCGCCAGACGAAATGGGAGCGCCCGATAATGCCACGAATGCTGCCTGATATGCGACGGGCCGCTTCTGCGGTCTTGCGGGCTGCGGACCCGATGCAGGTTGTTCGGGCCAGCGTGACGCTGGAGCCGACGACGGTCAACCGCGAGGCTCGCACGGTGCAGGCGGTAGTGGCGACGGACACGCCGCTGCCGGACCTGGATCGTTCCAACTATACCGAAGTCATGGGCGTGCTGCTGATGAGCGGCTTTCAGCGGCCGAAACGGCAGGTGCCTCTCTGTGATACGCATTCGACGTGGAGCGTCCGCGATGTGCTGGGGTCGATGCGTGACATGTACGTGCAGGGCAGCAAGCTCGTGGCGACGGCTTATTTCGCGGCGGATGCTGAGTCGGCGGCGGCTTTCGAGAAGGTCGCCGACGGGCACGTGACGGACTATTCCGTCCGGGCGAATATCTCCAAGTGGATGGACATTCCGGCCGGCAAAACCAAGAGCGTCTCGGGCAAGTCATTTACGGCGCCCGACACAATGCCGATGCGGATTTACCAGAAGTGGGCTGTTTCCGAAGTTTCGGTTTGCGCGATCGGGCTGGACCCCGACGCTGTTACACGCCAGGCACAGGAGTATGCCATGAATTTCGAGCAATGGTTGGTGAGTCGGGGATTCCAGCCCGACGAACTCAACGACCAGCAGCGTGAGAGTATGCTGGCGACGTACGAGGCGGAGCGAGCCGGACCGCCGAAGCCGGAGACGAAACCGGCCCCGGAGCCGAAGCCGGCCCCGGCCCCACAGCGTGCGGACGCCGATCCGCTCATTCTGAATCTCGATGAGATTCGCCGAGCGGCCGCCGAGGCGGTCCAGGGCGAACTCACGCAGCACCGGGCTGCTGAGTTGCAGCGGGTCGAGACGATCCGAGCCCTGGTTCAGCCGACCGACCCGCCGGCTGTCCGCGAAGCTGTCGAATCGGCCGTGAGTCGCGGCCGGACGCTCGATGAGGCCCGGCAGGACGTGCTCGACGCCGTTCGCAAGGCTCGTCCGAACCTGGGCGGCCCGGCGATTCACGACGGTTCGCCGGAACTGACCCGCGACCTGTTGACGGCCGGCCTGTGCATGCGGCACGGCATGGCCGGCGACAAGTTGCTGAAACGGTTCGGCGAGCAGACGATCGAGACCGCCGACCGGCACGGGCGGCACTTGCACGCGATGGACCTGGCCCGGCAGACGCTCCATATGGGCGGCCACGCAGTGCCGAGCCACCCGGACGAACTGATCCGAGCCGCGTTCACCATCAGCGACCTGGCCCTGATTCTGACGGACTCGGCTCATCTGTTCGTGAAGCAGGGGTTCGAGTTGGCGCCGGAGACGTGGCGGCCGTGGTGCAAGGTCGTGTCGGCAAGCGATTTCAAAACCCATACGGGCATCCGGCTGGGTACTGACTCCAGGCTCAAGAAGATCGAAGGCGCCTACGGTGAAGTGCCGCACGGCCGGCTGGTGACTGAGGGCGAATACTTCGCTCTCTCGACCTATGCCGAGATCATCGCCATCACCCGCAAGCACATCATCGACGACTCGCTTGGCCTGCTGAATGAGGCCGGCACGCTGATCGGCCGGGAAGCGATGGAGACCATCGCCGATAACGTCTACACGCTGCTCCTGACCAACACGGCGACGCTTC